>JAHYJD010000026.1 GCA_019429365.1 Bacteroidales bacterium
GAGAACCCTCCGCCGGATTTACCGGTGCATGGCCGCGACATGATGACCGGGATCCCTAAAGAGATCACCGTAGGTTATCAGGAGATAGCGCATGCGCTCGACAAATCCATTTCGAAGATTGAAGCTGCGGTACTCAACGCGCTGGAGATGACACCTCCAGAGCTGGCGGCCGATATTTTCCGCACAGGTATTTATATGGCTGGGGGTGGTTCGCTGCTGCGTGGCCTCGACAAACGAATAGCGCTGAAAACAAAACTACCGGTGCACGTGGCCGAAGACCCGCTGCGCGCCGTAGCAAGGGGTACCGGAATTGCCCTCAAAAACTTTGACAAATTTACATTCCTGATCAAATAAAATTACAGGCATTTATGCACGGGCCGGCCCCACACGGCCGGCCTGTGCTGTTTTTAACTTAGTAGGTGAATGCGCAACCTTTTCCGGTTTATAATCAGGTATTATTTTTTCTTCCTGTTTCTGCTGCTCGAAACGGTGGCCATATTGTTTGTCGTTCAGCATCAGCATTACCAGCGGGCCAGGTTTGCCAGCTCGGCTAACTTTGTGGCGGGAAATTTTCATCGCATGAGTTCAAGCATTACCGACTATTTTTCCCTGCGAAGGGTAAACCGGCAACTGTCAGAAGAAAATGCCCGCCTGCTTGAATTCACTACCGAATCTTTTCTGAAAACAGACCGGCAGGTGTTCACCTATCGCGACACCCTTTACAGCCGCAGGTTCAGGTACATCAATGCCGAGGTGATCAGCAATTCTGTGAGCCGGCGCGACAATTATATGACGCTTAACAAAGGCAGCAAGCACGGAATAAAGCCCGATATGGGAGTTATTACATTTAATGGAGTGGTTGGTATTGTGGCCAATGTATCGGAAAACTTCAGTTCGGTAATTTCATTTCTGCACAAAGACATGCAGATATCCGCCAGGCTGCAAAAAAACGACCATATTGGCACCCTGCTTTGGGAAGGCAATGACTACCGGAAAGCAACCCTTACCTATATCCCCACTCACGTAGAACTGATTCCAGGCGATACCCTTGTAACCAGCGGATTTTCAGTGATTTTCCCTCCAGGAATCTTTATTGGCACCATTAGTGAGGTGGAGATCAGGCTGGGCGACAATTATTTCACCGCAGAGGTTGACCTGGCAACCGACTTCAACAGCCTTAAATTTGTGCAGGTTGTGCAGGATCTGATGAATGAAGAATTGCAGCAACTGGAAGTTCAAACCCAGGCTGGTGGCAGATAATCTCAGGATATTATGGGAAACGGAATCTTAAGACATATCGGACACTTTATCATTCTGGTGGTTATTCAGGTCATGATCCTGAACAATATACGCTTTGGGGGTTATATCAATCCCTATGTGTATGTGCTGTTTGTTTTGCTGCTGCCTGTTGATATTCCGGGCTGGCTGCTGCTGCTCAGCAGTTTTGGCATGGGGCTTACCATCGACCTTTTTTCCGATACCCAGGGAATGCATGCCGCTGCCACCGTATTGCTTGCCTTTGCCCGGCCGGGGGTGATACGCATGATTTCCGGCCGTTCTGATTTCGATCCCGGCACAGTGCCTATGGTCTCTGAAATGGGTGCACGATGGGTTCTGTTGTATACTATGCTTCTGGTCTTATTGCACCATACCCTGTTGTTCTTCCTTGAGATTTTCCGTTTCAGCGAATTTTTCCTCACCTTGGGTCGCATTGGCCTTAGCACCGGTATCACCACTATCATTGTTTTTCTGGGATTTTTGCTTCTCGATAAACCCGAAAAAAGGGGCAGGTAAAAGGCAGCCATTCAGTGCTGTTAAGTGCATGCTTGAGCTAGGTTAAAAATTCTTAAAAGCTTTCTCCCAGTGGCCAAATCACTTAAATTTGCCCTGCACTAAAACGGCCTTTCTATGCGGAAACTGTTTATTCTTTCGGTCTTTTCAGTCCTGGCTTTTGCCTGCAGCAATGGCAGGTTTGGCGGCGAAGCCTCTTTCGAGCTGAAGGGAAATCTGGATAATGCAGCGACCACGCAGCTCCTCTTCGAAGAGCTTACCACCAATAACCTGATTCCGCTAGACACGCTAACCACCGATGCGGATGGATATTTTGAAATTTCCCGCAAGATTGAAACGCCTGGATTCTATATTTTGCGCGTAGACCGCAGCAACTTCATTACCCTTTTGATTGAACCTGGCGAAAAGGTGCGAATAGAAGGCGATGCCAACAACCTGCCGCTCACTTACAGTGTGCAAGGTTCAAAAGGATCGGAGCTGCTGGCTACTCTCAACAGCTCCCATCAGGAAAGTTACCAGAAGATAGATTCTTTGGCAGGGGTTTTCCGTGAAATTCAGGGCGAAGATAATTTTCTTGAACTGCGGCAGGAAGTTGACCTGGCTTATACCAGGGCGTTTGAAAAGCAGCAGCAGTATGTAATGGATTTTATTGACGCAAACCCCAACTCCCTGGCTTCCATAATTGCCTTGTACCAATTTTTCGGTAATCAGGTGCTGTTAAAGGAATCGGAGCATTTTGAGTATTTTGAAAAACTTTCAGCATCCCTTTCGGAGATTTACCCCGACAACAAGCATGTGCTCGATTTGAAGCGGCGAGTAAATGAGTGGAAACGCAATGAGCAGCAGCGTATGGAAGTGGAGCAGACCCTGGCTGTGGGCAATATGGCTCCTGAAGTAGTGTTACCCGATCCGGAAGGTAACAACGTGGCCTTGTCGTCGATGCGCGGCAAGGTGGTGCTCCTCGATTTCTGGGCAGCATGGTGCAACCCCTGCAGGCTGGCCAATCCCAAATTGAAGGTGCTTTACGAAAAGTATCAGCGGCAAGGATTTGAAATTTATGGCATCTCGCTCGACCGAAACCGCGAGCAATGGCTTCAGGGCATTAAGGAAGACAAAATAAACTGGACCCAGGTGAGCGACCTGCGCTTCTGGAACTCGCCCGTGGTGAGCCTTTACAACGTGGAGGCCATACCTTTCAATATCCTGATTGACCGTGATGGACGTATCATGGCCCGCGGAATTAATATGCAGCAACTCGAAGAAATACTGGCCCAAACGTTCAGATAAGCCTTTTGTGGTGTATTTTTGTCGCAATCTTTGCGACAACGCCTATGAATTCGCGCTTCCTCTCCCTGCTTTTTATTGTTAGTTCGCTTTTTTCATCCTTCGCTTTTGGTAACGGGGATGCCCGTATCTTTGAACAGCGGGCCGACCACCAGATCCATGCACGCCTCGATGACGTGAACCACCTGCTGCACGCACACATTACCACTACTTACACCAACAATAGCTCCGACACACTTGGCCTGATATACATGCACCTGTGGCCCAACGCCTACTCCTCGCGCCAAACCGCTTTTGCCAAACAGATGTTGCTGCACGGCAATACCGATTTCCACTACGCCCACGAACAAGAGTTGGGTTTTATCGACAGCCTCGATTTCCGGGTTAACGACCGCCAGGTGGCATGGCAGCTGGATGAGGTCCACCCTGATATTGGACTGATTTATCTCAACGAGCCTTTAAGGCCCGGTGAAACTATAAATATAAGTACCCCTTTCCGTATGAAGTTTCCCGACGCCCGCTTTTCCCGACTGGGGCATGCCGGGCAGGCTTACTATGCCACGCAATGGTATCCCAAACCCGCTGTTTATGATCAGGAGGGCTGGCATCCCATGCCGTACCTGAATATGGGAGAATTCTATTCGAGTTTCGGGCAGGTGGATGTGTTCCTGACCCTTCCGGCCAATTATGTGGTCGCCTCGGGCGGCAGGGTTATGACCCCGGCCGAGGAAGAATGGTTGAATAAACTTTCGGTTGAAACCTACCTGTTGGGAGGGCCTGAAAATATGCCCTCCCGTCTGCTTTTTCCACCTTCTGACCCAAAACTGAAAACCATTCATATTCAACAGAATAATGTGCACGATTTTGCCTGGTTTGCCGATAAGCGCTATTATGTGCTGCGTGCGGATGTTAAGATACCTGGAAGCGAAAACGTGGTAACGGCCGGCGCCTACTTTAATACCGATGCCTCGAAGTGGATCAGGGCGGTTCCCATTGCCGTTGAGGCACTGGAGTTTATGTCGGAAGAAGTGCTTGCATATCCCTGGGACGTATTGTCGGTGGTGCAAGGCATCAGCAGCGCCGGCGCCGGTATGGAATATCCCGGGGTAACCATTATCGGGCAGGCCGCCACACCCATGGAACTGGAACGTGTGATCGTGCACGAAATCATTCATAACTGGTTTTATGGGTTGATAGCTACCAACGAACGCAGGCATCCCTGGCTCGACGAAGGTCTTACCACCTTTTATGAAGATCGCTATATGTCGGGCAAATATCCCGATCATAAGCTGGCAGGAAACTTTGCCGGCACGGCGGTGGCCAACTATTTTGACGTTTCTGACATCGATCACCGCGACTACCGCGAGTTATGGTATCTTTTCAAGGCCCGGCGAAGCCTCGATCAGCCAATGAATCTGCATTCAGAGGACTTTTCCATGCTCAACTATTTTGCCATGACCTATTACAAGGCGGCCATGGCTTTCTTATACCTCGAAAATTACCTGGGCAAGGAAGTATTTGATCAGGCCATCAAAGCCTTTGCCAAGCAGTGGGCTTTCAGGCATCCTGGTCCGGAGCAGCTGAGAGCGGCTTTTGAAGAGGTAAGCGGGCGCGACCTTTCGTGGTTTTTTGAGGAGGTGGCAGGCAGCAACAAAAAAATCGACTATGCCATGGTCTCGGTCGATGAAGGTGACCCCAACTTTCTGAAAGTGCAGGTGAGCAACAAAGGAGCCATTGCTTCACCTTTTTCGCTTTCGGGAATTAAAAAGGGGGAGGAGGTGCTCACCGTTTGGTATGAGGGGCTCGAAGGGAGGGAAAAAGTGATTTTCCCGAAAGGTGATTATGATTTGATTCAAATCGACCACCAGCGGGTGATGCCTGATATTGACCGCAGCAACAACAACTACTGGCCGGGCAAAATGTTTCCGCGCTTAAACCCGCTTGAATTGCAGCTGCTGGCCAGTATAGAAAATCCTGAAAAAACAAAAATTTATTATTTGCCACTGTTGGGCTGGAATAGGTACGACGGTATTATGGCTGGTATGGCCTTTTACAATTATGTGTTTCCTTCCAGACCTACTGAATTGTTTTTAATGCCCATGTATGGCACTTCCAACGATCGCCTGGCAGGCACGGCATGGGCTTTTCGTTCTTTTTTCCCCGAAAGGGGCCCTGCACAAAACATACGCCTGGGTATGCTGGCCCAGCGATATGCCTTTACTACCGGCAACAATGGCTGGAGCTACAACCGCCTGGAAGCATCGGTAGAGGCCGAGCTGAAAAAGCCACATGCTGCAAGCACCTTGGAACGAAGTTTCTTTTTCAGGAGCACTTTGGTGAGAAGGAACTTCCCCGTTTTTGCCGGCGGAGAAGTGCTGGCTGACGGGAAAAGCTACCTGCTGAATGAAATTGGCCTGCGCCTGGCCGAAAACCGCGTTATTAATCCCTATTCTTTTTACCTGGGCGTGGAGCAAGGCGAGCAGTTTGTGAAAGCCACGGGACAAGCAAAATTCTTTTTGCACTACAATAAACTGCATCGCGGGGTGGGCTTTCGGTTTTTTGGCGGCACCTTTCTGAAAAGCCCGCAGCAAAACAGCCTGGTCGACTATCGTTTCCGCATGAGCGGGCACCGTGGCGTGCACGACTATGGATTTGGCAATACTTTCCTTGGGCGTTACGAAGCTGCCGGTACTTTCTGGGGCAACCAGATGGTGGAGGCCGATGGCGGATTTAAGTTTCCGACATCAGTGGGACAAACCTGGGACTGGCTGCTGGCAATGAACGTGAAGGCCGATTTTCCGGTTTTGCCACTGAAAGCATATTTCGATGCAGGAACCTATGCTGGTGCGGCCACCGCTTTTGATGGCTCAAAAAAGTTCAGCTGGGTGCTGGGGATTCAAGTGGTACCCATAGAAGGTATCCTTGAAGTAAATTTCCCCCTGGCAGTGTCGTCCGACATTGAGCAGGTGGCTGGGTTTGCTTATGATAATTACCTGCAACGGGTTACTTTTTCGCTTTACCTCGACCGGGCAAATCCCTTCCGGTTTCTGCGTGATCTGCGCTTCAGAAACAAAAGAAACTTGTAGAAAGACAAAAACTCCTATTTACCAGAGTTTTTCCAGATCGTAGGCGTTTTCCATTACTTTCTGGTAATGATCTTCGGGCAGATCCCAGCCTACTTCAGTAGCTTTATCGCTGAGGATGGCCAGGCGTCGGTTCTTGGCATCGATGATCATGGTGCCGGTATAATTGTAAACGCTGGGGTAGCGCACGTGAAAGGTAATGGCGGGCTCAAGTGGCGAGTTGTTCTGCAGCTTGTGCAGCACGTTGAATGGCTCATAGATATATTCGCCCTTGCTGAACGTCTTGGTGGGATGAATAAAAACCTTATGCTTGGGGGCATCATAGTGGTAAACCGTTTCGGCCACCACCCCCTGAAGGGGCACAATAAAACCCCAGAAATTGTTGTGATGATGAATGGGCAGGCTGTGCTGTTGCGGACGAATCATGATAAAGGCCTGCAGCGGCTCCTCTAACAAAGGGATGCGATTGTAAGTGGTGAAATCTGCGCCTTTAATGTAATCGGCATACTCGAGTTTTTTAATATCGTGCTTGAGAATGGTCTCCCTAACCAGGTTAGGCTCAATCTTTTTCCCGGCAAGGGCTTTCAGATCTTTTAACAGTTTTTCCATTTTTTTCCTGCTTGGTGATGGTTATTCAATTTTTTATAAAAATACAACATCCGCAGCTTTCCACCTAATGATTTCGGCGATTGCCGGTCAAAAATTAAAAAATCACCCTTGCGGGGAAAATGCTTTTAATGAATGCATATCTTTGCCGTTAAAAGCTGAAAACCTGATTGAATGGAACTTAAACAGGGCAAGATGATTTATTTTGTTTCCGACAGCCACTTGGGCGTGCCTTCGCATGCCCGGAGCCTGGAACGCGAAAAGTTGCTGGTAAAATGGCTGGATACTGTGAAACACGATGCGGCCGAAGTTTACCTGCTTGGCGATATATTCGACTTTTGGTTCGAATACCGCACCGTGGTGCCTAAAGGCTTTGTGCGCCTTTTGGGTAAAATCGCTGAACTAACTGATAGCGGCTTGCCGGTATATTATTTTACAGGCAACCACGACCTTTGGGCCTTCGGCTATTTCGAGAAAGAACTTGGTGTGCAGTTATTTCGGGAGCCTGTTGAAAAGACCTACAACGGCAAGAGTTTTTTTATTGGCCACGGCGATGGGCTGGGCCCCGGCGACAACGGGTATAAATTTCTTAAAAAGGTTTTTACTTCACGTTTTAATCAGAAACTGTTTTCCTTTTTGCATCCGGGCTTAGGCACTGGGCTGGCGCTCTATTTTTCGCGCAAGAGCCGCATTGCCAACATGGCCGCCGATGAGGTTTTCCTGGGCGAGGAGAAAGAGCGGCTGATCGCTTTCTGCAAGGATATGCTGAAGGAAAAACACTATGACTATTTTGTGTTTGGGCATCGCCACCTGCCGCTCGACATAAAAGTTAGTGAGAACGCGCGTTACATCAACACCGGCGACTGGGTCACACAGTTTACCTATGCAATGTTTGACGGGGAAAAACTGAAACTGGAAAAATTTTTGAACAATACAACCTTTATTGAAAAAAACTCGTCCCTTCAATAGAGCGTTTTGATTCTCTTTCTGAAAATGTAATTATAATGAGGTATAAATACCTAATTGTCTCAGGCATTGTCCTGCTTTTCTTTATATCGTCTTGTATTGAAGATGACCTCAATAAACCCGTCAGGGTAGATGTGGAATTTTTATTGGAAGAGAACCCGCTGACTATAACCTATCTGGATTTCACCAATGCTGTTGTAGCTTTGGATATGGTGAGGTTTTACGGGATCAGGCAAGTTGGTAACGATGTGTTTTTTACTTCGCGACCTGGCTTCTCGTTTGGAACCTTTGTAATTCCTGCCCACCAAAATTCCCGGAATGTCACTTATTTTGATGTGCCACAGGGTATTTATAGCATGATTCGCTGGGATGCTGAATTAACCGAGATCAACGAAAATGTATATGATGATGAGTTAGTGGACAGTGACGATTTCGGGTTGATTTTTGAAGGTACCTACACCCGTCTGGATGGATCGTCGGTGTTATTGTTCATCGCTGTCGACCCGTCGGTTTTATCTTTCGAAACACTAAATGCCGCGGGAAATAATGTCATCTCGCTTGAAAGCAAGAATAAGTATACCGTTTCTTTTGAACTTAACCCTTATCTGGCTATGCAAGGGATATCGCGCAGTTTGTTAGAGCAGGCCGAAACAGACTCTGAAGATGATATTGAGTTTATTGAGATTTCTTCGGATGAAAATGAAGAGCTTTTTGAACTGGTGTTGTTCAGGCTGGAAAAAACTTTTAAAGCTGTGATAAGGTAATCGTCGTTTGATGGCCAGGTACTTTGATTTAGAGGAGGAAAATATTATTTCGGGTTGCCTGGATGGAGACCGCAAATTCCAGGAACAGCTGTACAGGAAGTACATTGACGATATGTACAGGGTTTGTCTTACATACGAATCGGATCGGGAAACGGTGAAGGACATTTTGCAGGAAGCATTTGTGAAAGTATTCAGGAGTATTGGGAGCTACGACAGAACGGGCTCACTGAAGGGCTGGATAAGGCGGATCGTAGTAAACACCGCCATTGACCAATACAGAAAAAAAGCCAAGGTGGAAGAGTTTGTTGATATTGATGAAATTGCCAATGACGAGTCAGAAATAACGAGAGAACCCGACACAACGGAAAAAGAAGGAATTGACATTATTGCCCATGTGGATCGTCTACCTAACGGGGCAAAAATGGTCTTTAACCTTTTTGCCCTCGAGGGATATTCGCATAAAGAAATTGCTCAAAAGCTGGGTATCAGCGAGGGAACCTCAAAGTCGCAATTCAGCAGGGCAAGAATGCTGTTGCAGCAATGGATTAAGAATTAACCAGAATGAATCAGAAAGATCTGATAGAAAGATATAAGGAACAAGTGGCAGCCTCGAAAGAAACTGCCCCGTTTGATCTTTGGCCGGATATTTCCAGGAAACTTGATGTGGAGGAAATCTGGGACAATGTTTCGGCAAGGCTCGACCGTGAGGAAAAAAAGAAGCCCATTTGGCTTTGGGCTTCGTGGGCCGCAGTGCTGGTTGGGATTATCTTTTTGGGTTCGCTTTTCTTAATGGATATTAATAGCAAAAATCGCTCAGACAGGGAACTTGCCGGCGGACAACCCACCAATGGTTTGCCTGTTAATGCTGAAACGGATGAAGCCATTGATGAGCAAGTGGATATTCTGAAAATACAGGCTGCTGCCGATTCGACAATAATAATCCGTGAGGCTGCAACATCTTCCTCTTTGCTTGCCCTTGATGAGGGCAGTAAAATGGCTGACAATTCTGTAGATTCTTCTTCTTTTGAATACCGCAGGCAAGCCCGTGCTGATGATCTTTTGGCAGCAAGCCAGGTTTTTCCAGAAGAACAAAATCAATTTAAAACCGAATATCTCAACCTGATTCAGCTCGCGCAGGTTTCGGTCGATGAGCCCGGTATTTTGAATAAAACCAAGTCTCTTCAGCTCCCTGAGCAGACAGTTGACGACTTTTTTGCATTGGATGGCAGTTCACCGGTTCTGTCTTTTGGGCTTACCACAGCCATTAAAAATACCTGGCTTTTTAATCAGGAGACAATAGATGGGTTTAATGTAAATGTGCCTGGCAAAACCAACCTGAAGTTCTTTCCTGACCTTGGTCTAAATATAAGGTACCGCTTTATGCCTCAGTGGGCCTTTGAAGTGGGTGCCTTTTTTTCCTCCAGAACAGGTCAGAGTTATCAACAATTTATTTATGGCCGGTTTACCCAAAAAGAAATTGCTTTGAACTATATGCAGCTTGAACTGCTGGGCAGCCGGATGGCTAAAAAATCATTTGCTTATAACTCAACAGTAATTCAACCCAGAACCTCAGCCGGAATATACCTGGCAGGACTAAACACCGCCTCAGAAACCATTGGCGGTGAGCGTGAAAAAGTAATTGACCGGTATAATAATAATGACATTGGCTTTATACTGGGTCAGGATTTCGACATTAGCCTGGGATCAAACCTGACCCTTTCGCCCGGCCTTTGGCTCAAGTGGGGGCTTAAAAATGTGTATGCCGGCGAAGCTTACATTCCGGCTTCCCTTAAGGAAACCTATAACAGAAGCATCGAATTCAGGATTTCAATTGATTATCATTTGAACACGCCTTGAAATTCTTTTCCCTCCTTTGCGCTTTCCACCAGTTTTCCTGCGTGCTGAACAGAAATTTCTTTTTCATGTTTATTTTTTTTAGTAAAAGTTCCAACCTTTTTTAAAAGCTTCCGTCCTCTTAATAGCAAGGCATAAAAACTGCCTTCGTTTTTTTGCAAAATCAACAATTATTAATTAAATCTCCACAAAGATGAAAACCAATGCTTTTTTAAAAACGGCAATTATTCCCATAATTCTTGCTTTAGTCCTAATGTCGTGCGAAAAGGAAAAACAGGGAGGGCTTACCCTTAAGTTTTCCGGCACAACCCCAACCAGTGGTTTGGCAATAAAATCATCCAATGCTGATGCAGTGGTAGTTATTGAGAGCTTCAAGATTAATATCGGTGAAATTGAACTTGAATTTCACGATGATCAGTTTATTTCTGATTCAATTGGCTGGGATGACGAGATTGAACTGAAGGGGCCATTTGAAATTGATCTGATAAAAAATGGTGATGGAATGGTCACCACCATCCTCTCCAACGTTGAGCTGCCCCCGGCAGGATACGAAGAGATCGAATTTGAATTCAAGAAGAGCAGGAATTCAATATCTGAAATGTATCAGAAAACGGTGCTGGTAAAAGGAACCATCAATGGCGTTCCATTTGTATACTGGACCGACGAAGAATTTGAGGTCGAAATTGAATTTGATGATGAGGTGTATGTTGACGAAGCCACCCTCGCAGTGGTTAATGTTTCTTTTAATATTGCTTCATTATTCGACCCGGCACAAGGTGGTATTAACATTGCCAACGCCACTGATGGAAATGGCAATGGCATCATCGAAATTTTTGAAGACGATCCGGATGGAAATGAGGATCTGGCTGAGAGGATTGAAGATCGCCTGGATGATATTATAGAGGCCTTTGAAGACCAGTATGATGATTAAAAATAGTCTTCCCCCTCCCCAATAAAAAACGGGCTGGAGTTTCCAGCCCGTTTTTTGTATTAACTTGTTGGCGAAAAGTTTTAATCATCGAGCAACTCTCTTACCTTTTTTGAAGTTTCGTTGGTTTTGGCACGAATCTGCCTGATGGTCTCCGAGGTCTGGTTGATGCGGTCGTCCCACTCTTCAATGCAACAGTCCCTTATCTCGTTAATTTCCTTAACCACCAGGTTTTGTTGCTCTATCAGCACTTTTTTGGCCTCTTCAAGTTCTGTCTTTACCTCGCCGGTAGCTTCATCAATTTCGGTTTCCAGGTAGGCAATGCGCTCCTTAATGTCGTCGTTTACCTTTTCAAGATCGGCCATCACAGACTCCTTGACTTGCTTCAGTTTTTCCATTTTGGCTTTTTCTTCTTTGCTGGGGCCACAGGAAATCAATACCAAGGCAGCAACCATCATGGCAACAATCCCAGTTATTTTTGAAAATAACTTTCGTGTTTCATTTTTTTTCGGGTGTTTTTTCATAGGTCTGGCATTTTTGGTTTAATAATTATCCGGAAGGAACAATATTTTCGACTCAAATAAAGAACCGTCTGAACTATATGCGGCTCATTACTAATGATTTAAGCGCCAACCAAAAAGAAAAAAACGTTACACTAATATAGTAAAAAATTTAAAGAGAAGCAGTTCAATGACATATTATGCCATAATTATTCATCTTCCAAAAGTTCCCTGACTTTAAGTGATGCTTCGTTGGTTTTTGAGCGGACTTCAGAAACCACATTGTTGGTCTCAGCAACAACTGCATCCCAGGTATCGAGCGAGGCTTCCCTTACTTTTTCTAGTTCATTTTCTATGGTGCTGAGTTGAACTTGAAGGTCCTCCCTGGCTTCGAGGAGTTCTTCTTTTACATCTTCGCCGGCCTCCTCAATCTGGCTGTCGAGGTATGCTATCCTTTCTTCAAGGTCGTCCTTAATGTCGGCAAGGTCAGCGGTTACACTTTCCTTCACCTCATTAAGTTGCTCTTCCATAACTTTTTGCTGGCCTCCGCCTCCGCCACATGACCACATTAAAAGGGCTGAAAGCAAAATTACCACTAGTGCTGCAAATTGGGTTTTTTCAATAAGGAATTTAATACTTTTTGACTTCATCACAATGGGTTTTGATTTATACACAAAAAATTCAAAAACAAAACCAGTCCCTGGTTGGGGGGGGGGATTAAAAAAATGAAACAGAAATTTGAACTGGGTTGTTTTAGAAAATCCCCCCTCAGGTATTCATTTGAATTACGAATTTAAGGAAAATATGCCGGCTGACGAAATTTATGGCTGCTTAATTTCCCCGCAAAGGTCTTTTTCTCTTTTATCCAAAAGGGATTTGGATGTTTTAAGCATTGTAAGCCAGTAGAATAGCTTTTTGTTTTTTTATTTACCGGGTAAGACAATGTAAAATATTGTTCCAACCTTATTATCTGAAACAAAGTCTGCCTTGCCTTTTAGGTATTTTTCGGTAAGCAGTTTAATGCTGTAGGTGCCCCAGCCCCGGCCCCGTCCTTTGGTGGAAAAGGATTTCTGAAAAACTTGCAGCTTCACCTCCAGGGGCATTACCTGCTGGTTTTTCACAAAAATTCTGACGGTTTTGGCTTTGTGGTCGGTTTGCCAGTTAATTTCAACGCTATCCTTTGCTGGGCCGGCTTCCAGGGCGTTTTTAAGCATATTCATTAGCACCTGTCGCAGCAGCGTTTTGTCGGTACGGATAACTTTTTTCCGGGCAGTGAACTTAATTTGTTTTTGCCTGAACTTTTGGTGATACTGCAGCGAGGTGATTATTTCATTGATTAATATATCAAGTTGCACAGAGGCGGGTCGCACCAGCAATTCCTGGTTTTCGGCCGAGGTAATCAGTCGGTAGGCTTGTATCTCCTCGTCAATTCTTACGGATACATCTTTCAGTATCCTTTTGGTTTCTTCAGCATCCAATTCTTCATACACTTCCTGCAAGCCCGAGAGTATGGCCGAGGTGTTTTTCAGGTCGTGCAGAAAAATGCTTTCGAGCATCATACGGGCTTTGCGGTCGCTGATGTCTTCAATGGCCACAAATACAAAATGCTCTTCCCCATACATAAAGGGTTTGGTATGTACCTTCAGCGTAAGTGATTCTCCATCCTTGAGGGCTATTACGCATTCGCCCTGCCCGCTATCGCCCTCTTCGCTCAACTTAACGGTATTGGCCAGTCCGCATACACGGCAGTAGGCCGTAGAACCGCAGCCATATTTTCCCTCCAGGGCATGAATGCAATCCAGGCATTCGCCCGGTCTGAGTCCCAGCAGTTCGTGCTGCTCTCTGCCGCTGGTTTCGGCCAGCAGGTCTTTGTTTACGTACACCACTTGCCTGGCGTCGTTTATGATCAGCAAAACCACTGGCACATCTTCCAGCAATTTAGGAAAAAAAGGGCTCTGGATAATTTCCGAGGCCTGTCGGCGTATTTTTTCAGGCTGATATCGGATGGAGGGCTTAAACATGGGTTGGCCTTGGCAGTGTGCAGACAAAAGTAAAAAAACATGCTGGTTTTTCACAAAAAAAGAGACCGTCTCGCAGTGATGCTTTGAGACGGCCTCTTTTTTGGGCTGAGAAAATATCTGCTTAGGCAATCCTGGCTACCAGGTCAACCACGCGGTTGGCATAGCCAAACTCGTTGTCGTACCATGAGATAACTTTAATAAAGTTGCCTCCCAGTACCTGGGTCATTTGCGAATCGAAGACCGAAGAGTGGGTATTGCCGATCACATCGGTCGAAACGATGGGGTCGGTGCAATATTCAAGAATGCCTTTCATTGGGCCTTCGGCGGCTTTCTTAATGGCTTCGTTGATTTCCTCCTTGGTAACATTTTTCTCCAATTCCGCGGTGAGGTCAACTACCGATCCATCAGGAGTGGGCACGCGCATGGCGAAGCCATCGAGTTTGCCTTTCAGTTCGGGAATTACCAGGCCCACGGCTTTTGCTGCCCCGGTAGTGGTGGGGATAATAGACATGGCCGCAGCGCGGGCACGGCGAAGGTCGCTGTGTGGTGCATCAAGAATTATCTGGTCGTTGGTGTATGAGTGGATGGTATTCATCAAACCACGCTTAATGCCGAAATTGTCGTTGAGAACCTTTGCAAAAGGAGCAAGGCAGTTGGTGGTGCAGGAGGCATTCGAATAAATCTGGTGCTCGGGCTTAATGTCGCCATCATTTACGCCAAGAACAACGGTGGCGTCTACATCGCTGGCGCTTTTTGAAGGCACGCACAGAACCACTTTGCGGGCACCGGCCTGCAAGTGCTTGCTGATCTTCTCGCGATCGCGGAATACACCGGTCGATTCAACTACTACATCAATACCAAGTTCTTTCCAGGGAAGGTTGGCGGGATCCTTCTCAGAGTATACCCGGATCTTTTTTCCGTTTACCAGCAGGTAATCGCCTTCAGCACTGACAGTGCCGGGAAATTTACCATGAACAGAGTCATATTTTAACAGGTGTGCTAGGGTGGCGCTGTTGGTAAGGTCGTTTACTGCTACAATCTCGATGTCCTCATTTTTGAGGGACGCTTTCAGGGTTAAACGGCCGATACGACCAAAGCCGTTGATAGCGGTTTTAATTTTTGCCATAGTTGTTATTGTTTAAATTTTTTGAAGATGTAAAATTACAAAAAATCGCTGTCAATTTTGTTGCTTAAAGATAATTTTACATTGGCTTAACATTGTTTTTTGCCAGAAAGTGGTTGGAAGGAAACGTTATAAGTAGCCAAAACATTATTATTTTTGCAGCGTATAAAATAAAACAGGTACCCTTCAGTTATCTAACTAAAACAAAAAAATTAGCAGATGTTAAACCACATTTTACTGCAGGTTCAAATGGGCACCACTCAGGTAGCCGACACACTGGCGCTAACTCCCACGCCCTCGCACGAAACCATTACCATCTGGAGCCTTGCCCTCAAGGGAGGGATCGTTATGATACCCCTGGCCATTTTGTCTGTGGTGGCTATTTATATTTTTATCGAACGTTACCTGGCTATCAACCGGGCGTCGCAAGAAGAAACAAATTTCATGAATAATATCCGCGATTTTATTCATGATGGCCGTATAGATTCAGCCAAGTCGCTCTGCAAAAACAACCAGTCGCCCATTGCACGAATGATTGCCAAAGGCCTGGTGCGCATTGGCCGTCCGCTCAACGACATTAATGCCGCCATAGAAAATGTGGGTAAACTGGAGATTTCCAAACTGGAAAAGAATATTGCCGTACTGGCAACGGTTTCTGGAGCAGCCCCCATGCTGGGCTTCCTTGGTACGGTTATTGGCATGATACGGGCATTTTACAATATGTCAATGGCAGGAAACAATATTGATATCAGCCTGCTGGCAGGGGGTATTTACGAAGCCATGGTCACCACTGTAACCGGCCTTACGGTTGGTATTATAGGATATATTTGCTACAACGTTTTGGTTGCTCGTATCGAAAAGGTGGTGTTTATGCTCGAAGCCCGCGCCACTGAGTTTATGGATCTTTTGCACGAACCAGCCTCCTAAAGCTTATTGCTATGGCCATAAAAATGCGAAATACACGCAGCCTCCAGTTCAACATGGCTTCCATGTCTGACCTGGTGTTCCTGTTGCTGATCTTTTTCATGCTTACTTCTACGCTCGTTGCACCCAACGCCATCAAGTTGTTGTTGCCCTCTAGCGATAGCCGTACCATGGCGAAGCAAACAGTCACAGTTTATCTCAACGACGAATTTCAAATGTTTCTGGAAGAGACACCAGTTGACACTGATGGCCTTCATTCGGGGCTTCTGCAATACCTGGCCAACGAAGAGGAAGGTTCGGTGGTGCTCAGGGCCGATCAGACCGTACCTGTGCAATATATTGTCAATGTGATTGATGTGGTTAACAACATCAATAACATGAACCAGACCCGGCACAAAGTGATTCTTGCAACGCAACCTCAGCGATAAAATGGACGAAATCACCAGAAAGGATAATCAATGGGCGCTCATCGGCACGATCGTTTTTCATGTCGTGTTGCTGTTGCTTTTCCTTTTCTTAGGACTGAGGACCCCTCTTCCGCTTCCCGAAGAAGAGGGTGTGCTTGTTGCCCTGGGCTATACTAATCAGGGCACGGGAGATATGATTCCATTATCTGGTTCACCGCCTGTACCGACGCCAGCGCAACAGGTTCCGGTTCAGGAAGAGGTGGTTACCCAAAGTACGGAAGAGGCTGTTGCTATTCCGCAGACCGCACCAAGGCCCAGGCCTCAGCCGCCAACTCCCACCCAACAACAGCCCACTCAGCAGCCTCCGCCAGAAGAGCCTCGGCCAACAGTTGACCCCAGGGCGCTTTTCCCGGGCGCCGACGAACGCAGCACCACAAGTCAGTCGCAGGGCACCACCGGTCAGCCTGGCTCGCAAGGCAGCCCCACGGGTGCGCCAGGCGGCAGTGGCGATGGCATAGGGTCGGGCGGAATAAGCTACACCCTCACCGGCCGCCGGCCAAACCAGCTGCCAGTACCCACTTACGATTCACAGGCGCAGGGCAGGGTGGTAGTTTCCATCACCGTTGATCGCCAGGGAAGGGTTACCCGCGCTACGGCTGGTGCCCGGGGCACCACTACTACAGATCCTACCCTTTGGCGACTGGCAGAAGAAGCCGCACGCAGGGCGCGCTTCGACGTGCAGCTCGATGCACCCGAAGAACAGACAGGTACCATTACCTACAACTTTATCCGACAGAACTAAACAATGAATTACCAGGAAACCTTGGAGTATCTGTTTAGCCAGTTACCCATGTTTCACCGCATTGGGCCTGCCGCATACAAAGCCAACCTCGATAATACCCTTGCGCTGAGTCAGCATCTGGGAAAGCCCGAAACAAAATTCCGCAGCATTCACATAGCAGGCACCAATGGTAAAGGTTCTGTGGCCAATATGCTGGCATCGGTGCTGCAGCAGCAGGGCTATAAAACAGGGCTAGCCACTTCACCGCACCTGAAAGACTTTCGCGAGCGCATTCGCATCAACGGTCAAATGATTCCTAAACGTGAGGTGGCCGCTTTTGTCAGTCAGCACAGGCATTTTTTCGAAAAACTCAACCCTTCCTTTTTCGAGATCACCATTGCCCTCACTTTCGATTATTTTGCCCGGCAACAGGTCGATATTGCGGTGATAGAAACCGGGCTGGGAGGCCGGCTCGACTCAACCAACATTGTTTCTCCCGAGATCTGCATTATTACCAACATCGGCCTGGACCACATGAACCTGCTGGGCGACACCCTTCCGAAGATCGCCGCCGAAAAGGCGGGTATCATTAAAGAAGGTGTGCCGGTTGTCATTGGAAAATTCCAACCCGAAATTCATCATGTGTTTGAAGAAGTGGCAGCAGGAAAAAATGCACCGCTTTTGCTGGCCAAGGATTATTTTGAGCCCGCTTTAGCTGAAATAAAAGAATACCTTGGACAACCGCTGCAGCAGATTTCTTTTCAGAGCCCTTCCGGGGAAAGAAAAACCTTCGCCACCGACCTGATGGGTTCCTATCAGGAAGAGAACCTGGCAGCTGTTCTCACCACTGTTGCCCTGTTAAATAGGCAAGACAATATCAGTGTTTCAGATAATGCTTTGCGCGAAGGCCTCTGCCGGGTGCAGCAAAATACCGGGTTTAAAGGCCGCTGGTTTCAAATTGGGAAAAGGCCCCGAATCATTGTGGATACCGGGCACAATATGGATGGACTTCAACTGGTGATAAAACAGCTCAGTAAGCTGAATTTCGAAAAGTTGCATATCGTGCTGGGTATGGTCGACGATAAGGATATTTCAGGTGTTTTGTCGCTTTTCCCGCAAACAGCAAAATACTATTTCTGCAAGCCCAATGTTCCTCGTGGGCTTGATGTGCAAAAACTTGCTGCAAAGGCTCGTGAGCTTGGCCTTCATGGAGAACCTTATCCTTCAGTAAAGATGGCCTTGCAGGCTGCCAAAGGCAGGGCTGCGGCCCGCGACTTGATTTTTGTGGGGGGCAGCACCTTTGTGGTGGCCGAGGTGGTATAAAAAAACCGGGTAGTGCCCGGTTTTTTTTTACTAGTTATTTTGTTCCTGTTCTTCTCTTTCGCGCAGGCGTGCCTCTCGTGCAGCCTGCCGGGCTCTCTCGCGCAGCAATTCACGCACATGCCCCTGAAGTTCTGCGTCAGAACGGAACTCGCCCATGATCTCCTGGTAGTACTCAGTCGTCAGGCCCTTTTCCATCAGGGTAGCCTGAAGCATTGATTGCATGTCGCGCTGAACAGCAGTGATGGCTGGTGCAGCAATATTAAAGGCGGCAATTTCTTCTTCCGAAAAAAGACCTCCCTGAAGGGCACCCATCTCAGAGGCACGTGCAATCTGGTTGAAACGCTCCATCGTCAGACCATTTTCTATAATGGCGGCTTCAATACGCTCGTTGGTTTCGCGCTGAAGCACACTGAGCTCCTGGTTCACATCATAAAAATTGAGCAAGTCTTCATCTGAAAAGCGAAACTCCTTTTTGGGTTCTTCGGTTTCCTGCCCGTAGGTGAGGGCGGGGGCAGCCGCAATGATAAAGGCAAACAGCGTGGCTGCAAGAAAAGTCCTGGTCATTTTGTTGGTTTTTGAATGAAAAAAAATCATCGGAAAATTGGGTTTTGGTTTAAAAAAGCAGACAAAAATAAAAATAATTGGAAAAAATCAACCATTATTTTTTAGTTAATTGCAAATAACAAAATTTAGGCCGTTTTTTCATTTCAATAATATCGATTATCTGCGAACATACTTTATGTCAATAGATTGCATAAATAAAACTAGTAATTTAAAAGTTGCTTCATGCCCATTTTTAATCACTATTTTGAGGGTCTCAGGCAAATAACCAGATAGTTGTTTGATTCGATATTTATGGTAATTCCATTTTCAATTAACTCCTCCTGGCTTAGCCTCCCCGGACTTTCCGATTCGGGTTGAATCATTTGGGTAACGTAATCCTGGTTGTCAGCCAGTTCGACGGTTTCGAAAAAATGTTTGGGAATTCTGATGGTAATGTTAAGGTTTTCAACCTGGCTGAAATTAGCCGCAATCATCCATATTTTTTCTTTGTTCCACCTTAAGTAACAAAAGATGCTATCCGGTTTGAATCCTGGTTTGTTTTGGTTGTACCATTGCAGGTCATAAAAATTGCCACTTGCAATAATGGGGTCTTTGCAGAGTTTTATGAGTTGCTTGTAAGCCCGGCGCAATGATTTTTGCTCTGTCGACAGTTTTTCTTCAATGCATTTTCCGTTATTAAACCACTGCTGAAAAGCGGGTACATGGAAATAATCGAAAATGGTAGTGCGGCCATCGTCGCCGCTGAACCCAGCCGCTCCTTCGGCAGGCTCTCCGAGCTCCTGCCCAAAGTAGACCATCAGTGGTCCCTGATGCAGGGTGGCTGCCACCGCCATGGCGGGAATCCCCGCCCGCGCATTGCCGGCAAATTGGCGGGAAGCAATGCGTTGCTCATCATGGTTTTCGAGAAACCGCAGCTTCCGGGAATCCAAACCATCCAGGTCTTGCCAAACCCTGGTGATCGATGAAGCAGGCTTTCGCCCGGTCATTACTTCGCGTAAAGTATCATATAAGCCAACTTTGTCGTAAAGAAAGTCAAAGCCGCCGGTTTCCACGTAATCTTTGTAACCCCCTGGGTTGTAAATTTCAGCAATGAAAATTACCTCAGGTAATTTATTTTTTACCTCTCCAATAGCCCATTGCCAGAATTCCACAGGTACCATTTCGGCCATGTCGCAGCGGAAGCCTTTCACGCCTTTTTGAGCCCAGAAAAGCAATATTTCGCCCATTTTTTGCCAGGTGTCGGGTATCGGGTCGAAATGTTTCCCGCCTCCGCCCTGGTAATCCACCCCGTAATTAAGTTTAATGGTTTCGTACCAGTCGTTTATTGAGGGTGCGGCAGTGAACTGGTCATTGCCCGTTGCTTTTGCAGGCTCTTCCACGAATTTCTCCAATGGGTTGTCTTTCACATAAGGCAGTTCATAAACCTCACGTGGCATCCGGAGCGCCTGCCCAGGCAGGTAATAAAAGTTGTTGTTTGGATGAAACCCCAATGTGGATTTGTCATTTTCTCCCAGTGATTTGATGCCTGGCGGGTTGTTGTCGGGCCGGTATTGCCGGGCCACATGGTTTGGCACAAAGTCGATAATGGGAATCAGACCGGCACCATTGCAACGTTTCAGCAAGTCTTCAAACTCCTGCATTCTTTCATTTACATTTATGGCCAGGTCGGGACAGACATCATAGTAATCCTTAATGGCATAGGGCGAGCCGGCCAGCCCCTTAACTATCAGGGGGTTGTCAGCAACAATGCCAAAGGCCGAATAATCGGTGCAGCTTGCATGTTCCAATACTCCTGTAAGCCAAAGGTGGGTGACGCCAAGGTTTTTTATTTCACCGAGAAAATGTGCATCAAGGTCGTTGAACTTCCCGCAGCCATTTTCGTCAATGCTGCCAAAGGGTTTTTTGCTAATGTTACGGTTGCCGGCAAGCCTGACAAGAAGCTGGTAAATTACTGGTTTCATTGGTAATGGTTTTTGACGGCTTTTGTTTTTTATTCAAAAAAATCATCAGTGAAATTTAAGAGAAATACCTTTTCGGTGGCCCGTGTCAGGGCGGTGTAAAGCCAGCGCAGGTATTCCGTGTCGGGTTCTTTGTTGGGGATATATCCCATTTCCACAAAAACGTTGGGCCACTGTCCGCCCTGGGCTTTGTGACAGGTAAGGGCGTAGGCAAACTTAACCTGCAAAGCGTTGAAATGGGGGTTGTTTTTTATGTGCGCCAGGCGGGTGCCCTTATTGGGAATGTCGGCATAATCGGCAGCCACTTCTTCAAAAAGCCTTTTGCTGTCATGGTTAGTCAGCGACGGACCTTCGGCACTCAAGGTGTCGAGCAATATTTTTACCTCCAAATCGGGCTCGTCGGGGTAATCGAGCATCCTTACGGTAACATCGGCAAAACGAAAACCGTACAATTCTTCCATGCGGCGTATCCTTTTCAGTTCTATTATGTCGCCGTTGGCAATAAATCCAGCATTACTATTTTCAGGTAGCCAGAAGTAGTTGTTTTTTACCACCATAAGCAGGTCGCCTGCACTTATTTCGTCTTCGCGAAAAAGCACCCGGTTTCGGATATGCTGGTTGAAAAGATTTGCCCGCTTATTGCTTCGGCAAACGATCAGTGTCTCTTCAATTTCACGGCCCATAAAGGCATTGTTTACTTCATCGGCGGCATCGGGGCCCTCGAGCCTTTTAAAATCGCCAAAGCCAGCGAGCTGTAGCTTTGGATAACCTTCTTCCTTGCTTAACAGCATTTGCCTGATCTGGGTGGCATTGCGCAGAATGCCGCTATCGCGCGCCTGTCGCACCACTTCCTTAAGCTCAAAGCTCCATAGCTTCAGATGGTAGCGCTGCTCGAGGAATTTCTCGCTCAGGGCAGGGCTTTCGGTAGTCATGACTGGGGGGAGCTGGGCTGTGTCGCCAATAAGTATCAACCGGCAGTTTACGCCATCGTTTACATACTGCATCAAGTCGTCGAGCAGGTTGGTGCCGCCAAAGAGCTCCGTCTGTTCACTGCGGTTGCCTCCGATCATGGAGGCCTCATCCACAATAAAAAAAGTGTTTTTGTGCTTATTTTGCTGAAGCACAACGTTTACTGAGCCATCGGCCGAAGGCAGCAGGCGATAAATCTTTTTATGAATGGTAAAAGCCTGTCTGCCAGAATAGGAGGCCAGCACCTTGGCAGCCCTGCCCGTAGGTGCAAGCAATACCGAGTTGGCCCGCAAGGAGGGAAGTATCTTCACCAGGCTGCTTACTATGGTGGTTTTGCCCGTGCCGGCATAACCCTTCAGCACAAAAACGGAGGCTGGATTTCCGTCCCGGATAAACCTTCCCAACAGATCAATCAACTGGCTCTGGTCGCTGGTAGGCGTATAGGGAAACTCCCTGAGTATGGCTTTACTGATGGCTTCGTGGCTCATGAGAGGAAAATCAGAAAGGATAACCGATGCCGAGGTTGAAATTCCATTTCCGGAAGCGGGGCCAGCTGCTTATCCAGCGCTGACCCGGCTCAAGCGAGGGGTCGTGTACCGGGAAAGCTGCATCGATACGAACCACGAAATAGTTGAAATCGAGGCGCAGACCAGCACCGGCACCTATGGCAATCTCACGGTAAAAATCGGAAAAGGAAAATTCGCCGCCCGGAAACTGTGGGTTCTCATTTATAAACCAAACATTGCCTGCATCGGCAAAAATGGCGGCATGCCAAAACTGATAAATGGCGAAACGATGTTCGATGTTGGCCTCGAGTTTAATGTCGCCATAACGGTCGAAGCGCACTGCCAGGCTGTCGCTGTAAGCTCCCGGGCCAAGGGCATAAATGCGCCAGGCCCTAATGCTGTTGGCGCCTCCGGCATAGTAGCTTTTCACAAAAGGCATAACCGTGGAGTTGCCGTAAGGAATGCCCGCCCCGGCCATAAAACGCATGGCCAGGTTGTTGTTGCGTTCGAAAAATTTATAAAAGCGCAAATCCACATCGCCTTTCAGGTATTGCGCAAAGGGAATATTGAACAGGGTGTAGCTGCCATTCTCGTCGGTCGAGGCGTTCAGTCCCCTGCTGGCAAGTTGCATTAAGTTTCCGGCCGATTCGAAATTTCCACGGAAGTAAATAAAATCAATTTCACGACCCAGTTGCTGAGTGTTATATACATAAGAGTACTTGATCCCACCGGTTAAATGGTCGCGGTAGCGGCTTAATATCAGGGGATTGCCTTCGGGAATCCGGGACCTGAGTATTGAGTCGTTAAATACTTTTATAGAACTGATTTCCAGGGGGTAGAGGTAATGCCGTTTCCTGGGGTTCTCGCTCCATTCAAAGCCATAGTTTACATTGAGAATATAGCGGGTGTAGTCGGGTCTTTGCCTGTAATTGATACCGGTGAGAATGGTGCTCTGCGGCCTGGCGTTTTTCGAAAGACGCTCGATTGGAATGGGCAGCAGCAGTTTGGGGAAGTCGATGCTGGCTTCGGCACCCAGCTCGAGGGTGTTGAACAGAAGTCGGTTTATCACTTCGTTGCGCGAGGACTCCCCGGCGGCTTCCAGAGCGCCCTTCAGTCGGATGTTAAGCCGCTCGGCGCCTCCAAAGAAGTTGCGGTTGGTAAAGAGGAAGTTTCCGGCCACACCGAGATTACCTGAAGAGTTCAGGCCTTCGGCTTCAATTGTAAAGGCATTGGAAGGCGATCGCGCAAGTTGGATGCGGGCATCGAGGAAGCCAAGCGTGTCTGAAAGGATTCCTTGCGAGGGCTGGTTGTTTTCAGAGAACTGCAGGTTTATAAACCGGAAATTTCGCAATCCACTCAGATAATTATAAGTCAATTCAACATTGCGGCTGCGAAAGTATTGCCCGGGTTCAATGAGGATATTTTGTACCACTGCCCTGGGGCGAATGCTCATGGGCTCAGTGTGAAGGAATTGGTAAACAGGACCTTCTTCCTGTCTTCCGGGAACAAATCGTGTGGTGTCGAAAGGGCTTGCCCCGGTGCGAAAGGGCGAAAAATCGGGATAAATGAACACCTGGTCAATAAGATATCGCCGGTGTCTTCCGGTTGTGAGGCTGTCGGTGCTGCCTGCCCCGCTGATCTCCGGGTTGTTTATAAGCAGGTCGATATCCACCTGATGAGTGCCCAGGGTGCTGTCGACCTGGAAAAGGATGAAATCCCTGGAAAAACTGAAAAAGCCCAGGTTGCGCATGTTTCGGCTTATGCGCTCCCTTTCCTGCTGTAAAAGATCAGCATCGTAGCGCTGGCCCAAAGTTATCATTGCATTGACCGTGTCGGGAAAAAAATAGGAGGCGAGGTGTGGATCGGTTATCTGGTATTGCAGGTTGCGAATGGTATAAGGGGTGTTTCCCGTTACCCTGTAATTGACGTTTGCACGGCGGCGGTTCAGGTCTACTTCCGGATCAACAGAGGCATTGAAGTAACCTTTGCTCTGCAAAAAAAGTTCAAACTGCTGCTTGCTGCTTTGCATCAGCACTGGGTCGAACAAAACGGGCGGCTCGCCAATGGTGTTCTTCATCCAGCGTTTAATGCTGTTCTCGCGGCCTCTGTCGGCCAGCTGATACACATGCAGGTGAAACCGGTAAAATCCCAGAATGCGACGATTGGGTTTTTGCCTGATATAAGGCCGGAGTTGATCGCGTTTTATCTGAGCTTCTTCTATGGTGACCTGGTTTCGGTTTAGCAGGTATTGTCCTTCTGGGATGCGCCGTGCCGGATTGCAGCCCGAGAGCAGCAAAATACCCGCCGAAAATAGAAAACAGATCTGAATAAGCCTTTTTGACACGAACCTCTGGTTTAACAAGAAACAAATTTAGGCATTATCGCCACATTTCAAATGCTGTGCCAGTACAATTCATAAATGAAATGAAAAAAGAAAGGAAGACTCTTTAAATGGCAAAAAAAAATATTTAAAATAAAAATAAATCGTTTTGGCATGAAAAAATATTAGTATACTTTTGTTGGCCGTGGTAACCGGCTATTTAACGAAGAAGGAAAAATGCAGCCTGTTCACTGGCCGATGAAAAAGATTATCGGAAACTTAGGGGCCAGTTGTTTCCAAATATTAACTTTGCAGGCTTAAAATTTAGATGGTGATGGCACTGATACAGTCAATTTCAGGAATCAGGGGTACTATGGGCGGCAAGCCCGGAGAAGGTTTATCTCCTGTTGATGTTATTAAATTTTCGGGTGCCTACGGTATGTGGCTTCGCAGCCGTTTTCCCGAACAACACTTGCGTGTGGTAATTGGTCGCGATGCCCGCATTTCGGGTCCCATTATCAATAAAATTGTTACCTCCACATTGCAGTCAATGGGAATTGATATTATCGATGGGGGTGCCACGACCACACCCACTATAGCTATGGGGGTAGAGTTTTTTAATGCCCATGGCGGCATCATTATTACGGCCAGCCATAACCCGAAAAACTGGAATGCCCTGAAACTGCTCAATGAGCATGGAGAATTTATGTCGGCTGACCAGGGTAGGGAAATGGAACAATTTTTTAACTGGGAGCAGTTTGAATTTGTTCCGGTTGAAAAATTCGGTTCTTACACCAAGGAAGAATCGCTTATTGAAATGCATATTGAAAAGGTTCTTGCCTTGCCGCTGGTGGATGCAGAAGCTATTCAGGCTGCGAATTTTTCGGTGGTTGTCGATGGGGTAAATTCGGTCGGCGGCAATGCCATTCCCATGCTTTTGGAAGCCCTTGGCGTAAAAAAGGTTCATGAAATTTACTGTGAGCCCAACGGCATTTTTCCGCATAACCCAGAGCCCCTGCCCGAAAACCTTATTGAACTTTCGGCTGAAGTCTTAAAAAAGAATGCCCACCTGGGCATTGCTGTCGATCCCGACGTAGACCGACTGGCACTGGTTTGTG
This sequence comes from Bacteroidales bacterium, assembly GCA_019429365.1. Classification (GTDB taxonomy): domain Bacteria; phylum Bacteroidota; class Bacteroidia; order Bacteroidales; family UBA7960; genus UBA7960. The sequence goes on from JAHYJD010000026.1 coordinate 25,791, forward strand.
AGGATGGAGAAATGTTTGGCGAAGAATATACCCTGGTTGCAGTAGCCGATTATGTGCTTTCGCACACGCCGGGCAACACGGTCAGCAACCTTTCCAGCACGCAGGCGCTGAAGGAAGTGACCCTGGCACACGGACAACAATATTTTCCCAGTGCCGTGGGTGAGGTGAATGTGGTGGAAGCCATGAAAAGGCATAATGCAGTGATTGGGGGTGAAGGCAACGGCGGAGTGATTTATCCTGCCCTGCATTATGGACGCGATGCCCTGGTGGGCGTAGCCCTTTTCCTTACGCACCTGGCCAAATTTGGTAAAACATGCACTCTGCTCAAGAAAAAATACCCTGAGTATTATATTTCGAAAAACAAGGTTGAGCTACCCGAGGAGATTGACCTTGACGACATATTCAAAAAGATTATTGCCAAATATGCCAAGCAACCCATCGATCAGACCGACGGTGTAAAGATTATGTTCGACAAGGAGTGGTTGCATCTGCGCCGCTCAAACACTGAGCCTATTATCCGCATTTATTGCGAAAGCGACAGCCTGGTAAAGGCCGAACATCTTGGCCGGAAAATGATTCTCGACATTAGCGAAATGATCAGGGGCGACCAGCCCGAAGAAGGGGATTAAAGTACAGCACTGGTTTCCAAAATCTCCTTTGCCAGATCAAGGGCCTGGTCGATATCTTTGACCGGTTTTATGGTCATGCTCAGTCGCTCATTGGTTTCCTTCAGCTGGCACTTCCTGTGGTTTTCCTGGGCGAAGCGCAGCACTTTTCTAAAGGCAGCACTCTCGAAATAGGGAGAATCTTGTCTGCTGTTAAAGTACCCGATCAGTAAGCCGGTTTTCAGAATCATCTTTTCAAAGCCGATTTCTCTCCCGGCCCAACGCAGTCTTACCGCTTGTAAAAGGCCTTGGGTGGCTTCCGGCAGCGGCCCGAAGCGGTCGGTCATCTGGCTGGCGAAGGCCTGCAAGGCCGCCTCATCGTCCGTACTGTCGAGTTCTTTATAAAGGCTAAGGCGCTCTTCAGTATTTGAAACATAGTCGCTGGGTATCATCAGCTCAAAATCGGTTTCCAGCTGGCAGTCGCCCACCATGTATTTTTGCTGGCTCAGCCCTTCCGCAAAAATTTCCTTGAATTCTTTTTCCTTAAGCTCGGTGATGGCCTCATCCAGGATTTTCTGATACATCTCAAATCCTATTTCTGCAATGAATCCACTTTGCTCAGCGCCCAGCAAGTTGCCGGCACCCCTGATGTCGAGGTCACGCATGGAGATGTTGAACCCACTGCCAAGGTCTGAAAACTCCTCGATGGCACGAAGCCTCTTACGGGCTTCATCGGTAAGCGTACTCATTGGAGGAGTGATAAGGTAGCAAAAAGCTTTTTTATTGGTACGACCCACGCGTCCGCGCATCTGGTGCAAGTCGCTCAGGCCAAAATGGTGCGCGTTGTTAATAATAATGGTATTGGCATTGGGTATGTCGAGGCCCGACTCCACAATGGTAGTGGCGACCAGCACGTCGTAATCGCCATTGATAAAGTCGACCATTACCTTCTCCAGTTTGGCGCCTTCCATTTGTCCATGACCTACTGCAACACTCACATCAGGGCAAAGCCGCTGAATAATTCCTGCGATCTCGAGGATATTCTGTACCCGGTTATGGATAAAGAAAACCTGCCCGTTGCGTGCCACCTCATTCATTATCGCGTCGCGGATCAGCTCTTCGCTAAAAACATGCAATTCGGTTACAATCGGATAACGGTTTGGTGGGGGCGTGTTGATCAGGGAAAGGTCGCGTGCACCCATCATGCTAAACTGCAGGGTGCGGGGAATGGGTGTGGCTGTGAGCGTAAGGGTATCTACATTTATTCTGATTTGCTTCAGCTTTTCTTTGGAAGCCACACCGAATTTTTGCTCTTCATCGATAACCAAGAGCCCCAGATCTTTGAACTTCACATCTTTGCTTACCAGGCGGTGGGTTCCAATGATTATGTCAATTTTTCCGGCTTTCAGGTCTTCCACCACCTGCTTTTTCTCCTTTGTGGTGCGAAAGCGGCTTATGTAATCCACGCGGCAGGGGAGTTCCTTAAGGCGGTCGCTGAAAGTGTAGTAATGCTGCAGGGCAAGAATGGTGGTCGGAACCAGCACGGCCACCTGTTTCGAATCGGCTACCGCTTTAAAGGCCGCTCTTATTGCCACTTCGGTCTTGCCAAAGCCCACATCGCCGCATATCAGGCGGTCCATGGGGTAGGAGGCCTCCATATCCTTTTTAACCGCAATGGTGGCCTTTTCCTGGTCGGGGGTGTCCTCGTAAATGAAGGATGCCTCCAGCTCGTTCTGCAGATAGCTGTCGGGCGAGAAGCCAAAGCCAGTCTGCGCCCGCCGCTTGGCATAGAGGCTAATCAGGTCCTTGGCAATATCCTTTACCTTTCCCTTGGTTTTGTTCTTGAGGTTTGCCCAGGTGTTGCTGCCCAGCCGGTGCAGAGTAGGTGCTGCGCCTTCCTTTCCGCTGTAGCGGGAAATGCGGTGAAGCGAATGGATGCTGATATACAGCACATCGTTGTCCTTGTAAACCAGCCTGATGGCCTCCTGAAGCTTGCCGTTTACCTCAATCTTCTCCAGCCCGCTGAAAACCCCGATCCCATGATCAATATGGGTAATAAAATCGCCCGGCTTCAGGTTCTGAAACTCTTTCATGGTAAGGGCCTGCTTGCCCGGAAACTTATCGCGTACCTTAAAGCGGTGGTAGCGTTCGAAGATCTGGTGGTCGGTGTAGCAGGCCAGCCTCGACTGATGATCTACAAAGCCTTCGTGCAGGCTCAGCAAAAGCGCATCATGTGTGAAACGGAGTTCCTGTCCTGCGTTCAGGTGTATGGTCTCAAAAATAGACTGGATGCGTTCAATCTGCCTGGGATTGTCGGAAAGCAACAGGTTGCTGATGCCTTGGGCGGAATTCTTTTCCAGGTTCTTAATCAGTAATTCAAAATTCTTGTTGAAGGAAGGCTGGGGCGAAAACTCGAATTCAATCTGCTGGTTTTCTTCACTGGCAAGGAAAGGCTTTCGGAACTCCACCAGTCGGGTAGCCTGCAGTTTGTTGATAAAGCCCCCTGATTCCATAAACAATTCTTCTGGAGTGCTATGCTTGAAATCTTTGTGCAGGGTGAAAAAAATGTTCTGCGCCTTTTCCAGACCAGCTTTCATTTTTTCGCTGGCAAGCCTGGTGTCTTCGCACCATACCACGGTGTTGGCTGGCATGGAGTTGAGCAGAAACTCCCTGCTCTCGGCCTTTGCATCCATTTGTCCAATATCGGGCAGTATGCTGATTTTGTCCTGCACCTTAACCGAAAGCTGGGTTTCGGGATTGAACGACCTTAGGCTCTCCACCGCATCGCCCATTATCTCAATTCTGAAAGGATAATCATTGGAAAAGGAAAACACGTCGATGATGCCTCCACGCAGTGAAAACTGCCCTGGTTCCACTACAAACTCAACCCTTTCAAAACCGTATTCGAGCAAAAAATCCAGTAAAAAATCAACCGAGAGTGCTTCGCCCCGTGCAATGGTGATCAGGTTTTTTTTCAGCACTTTTCGCGAAACTACTTTCTCGCTCAGCGCCTCCGGAAAGGTGACAATAATAATTTTTGTGCTTTGTGATGCCAGTCGATTTACCACTTCCGAACGCAGCAACACATTTGCATTGTCGGTTTCGGTTATTTCGTAGGGCTTTTTGTAGGATGCCGGAAAAAGAAAAACATGGCGGTTTTCGTAGCTTAGCTCCCGCTCGCCCAACAGGTTTTCCAGGTCGTTGAAAAAATAGGCGGCCGATTCTCTTTCCGAAAGGATAAAAAGAAAAGATTTACGCGACTGTTTTATTACGGTAGCAGCCACCACGGCTGCTGCTGAGCCCGCCATTCCCTTCAGGGCCAAGGCGCCGGGGCCGGTTTCATTTACAAAACCAGCAAGTTGACTAATGTTTTCGCTTTGCGCGAAATGCTGAATAAATTGCTCAGGCTTCAAAAGCAGTTGAAAATTAAAAACCTGCAAAGTTATTCAAACGCTTCCTAAATCAAAACGCAATTTCCAATTAAATGAAAACCCCGGGTGCTTCGCTTCTTCGATCCACCCTGCCTCCTGCCGCTTCTCCCTGTGCCCAGTGCATTCTGCTATTCTTCCTCCGTTGGCATTGGGCTGTGCTCCATTTTGGGAGAAAAGTTGCGCATATACTCCTCGGCTTTCTCCACCATTTTTCGTGGGCCGGTAATCAGGGGGGCCCGCTGGTGTAAGGTTTTTGGCTGAATTTCCATGATTCGGTTGAACCCGTCGCTGGCCTTTCCGCCAGCCTGCTCGGCAATAAATGCAATGGGGTTGCACTCATACAGCAGGCGCAGTTTGCCGCTTGGATTCTTGCGGGTGCCTGGATACAAGAAAATGCCTCCCTTGATTAGGTTGCGGTGAAAATCGGCAACCAGTGAGCCAATATACCTCGAAGTGTATGGGCGTAGGGTGCACTTGTCTTCTTCCTGCAGGTACTTAATGTATTTTTTTATCCCTTCCGGAAAATAAACATAGTTCCCTTCGTTTATGGAGTAAATGTTTCCTGTTTCAGTGAACTTCATGTCAGGGTGCGACAGGCAAAAAATGCCCACCGAGGGATCGAGCGTAAAGCCATTGACCCCTTTGCCGGTTGTGTATACCAGCATGGTGGAAGAACCATAAATAATATAGCCCGCAGCAACCTGGTTTACGCCAGGCTGCAAAAGATCCTCCAGGGTACCCAGACCAATTTCGCTCTTGCGACGGTATATTGAGAAAATGGTGCCAATGGAAACATTCGATTCAATATTGCTGCTGCCGTCCAAAGGGTCAATGGCCACCACATATTTTCCCAGTTCAGCAATGTTGTTCTGGAAAGAAATAACTTTCTCGTTCTCTTCAGAAGCAATGGCGCAGCACTCTCCGCCTCCTTTCAGCATGGTGATAAACATATCGTTGGCATATACATCCAGCTTCTTCTGGGTTTCGCCCTGGATGTTTGTCGAACCAACCGTACCAAGAATATCCACCAGTCCCGCTGCATTAATCTCGCGGTTAACGATTTTGGCTGCAGTGGCTATATCGTTGAGCAGCCTGGTTAGAGCACCCTTTGCATGAGGGTATTCCGACTGGCGTTCAATGACAAATTCAGTGAGGGTTTTGATCTTATACCGGGTAACCATAGCATTTGAGTTTTGGTGTTGCAAGTAAGCATTTTTTTTTCTCTTAAGCAATTTAAATTATTACTGAGTTTCTGAGTATAATATATTGAAAAAGAGTTAAACAAAAACAATGTTTAAATAAATAAAAAAAAGTTAAACAAAATGCAAACAATTGCCTGGTCAAATGTGTAAGTTGCTCGTAAATCAATTTTCAAACCCTAAAATCGAAATCAATGAAGAAGAACAATTTACTATCCTTATTTTTGGGTCTGCTCTTTATGGGTATTAGTGGAATTGTTTCCGCCCAGACCGCCCGCATGCAGATCATTCACAACTCGGCTGATGCTGCTGTGGAAGAAGTAGATATTTATGTGAACGGCGAACTTTTCCTGAGCGACTTTGCCTTCCGCACCGCCACACCTTTTGTAGATGTGCCTGCAGGTGTAGATCTTGACATTATCGTAGCTCCCGCTGGTGCTGGTATTGCCAATGGCGTAGGTCCTGTAACTGTGAACCTTGAAAACGGTGGAACCTACATAGCCATTGCCAATGGTATTGTGAGTACAAGCGGATACGATCCTGCTCCTGGTTTCAGCCTTAATGTATTTCCTATGGGCCGCGAGACTGCTGCTTCTGCTACCAACACTGACGTACTGGTATTCCACGGTTCGACTGATGCCCCCACAGTAAGTGTATGGGAAACCGGTGTTGGCGCAGGACAGATTATCAGCGACTTTAACTATGGTGATTTTGCCGGATACCTCGAACTGGGAACTGCAGACTATATTTTAGAAGTACGCACTGCTGATGGTGAAACCACTGTTGTAGCTTACAGCGCACCGCTCTCGACCCTTGGTCTTGATGGTGCAGCCCTTACCGTTGTGGCTTCAGGCTTCCTGAACCCCGCAAACAATAGCAATGGTGAAGCTTTTGGCCTATTTGTAGCCCTGCCTGCTGGTGGTGACCTGATTGCATTGCCTGTTTATGTTGAAACCTTTGAGGTTACCTTTAATGTAGATATGACCTATGCTGATGACTTTGATCCGGCAATGGATGTAGTTTACATTACTGGTTCCATTTTTGGATGGGCTGAACCCGGAACACAGCCAGAGAACCAAACCATGGCCCGCGTTGGTGATTCAATGGTATGGACCAAAACCGTTGAGCTGGAAGCCGGAACCTATGCCTACAAATACTTCCTCAACGCTGGTTGGGATGGTGGCGAATGGCAAGGTGGCGATGACCGCTCTGTAACGGTAGAAGGTGATATGGTTATCAACGACTGGTTCGGCTATCGTACTGATCCTACCAGTGTGAATGACCTGCGTCCCCAGGCTCAGCTCAACCTGTATCCTAACCCAGCTCGTCAGATGCTGAACATTGTTTCCGACCAGGAAATCCGCGAAGTAAGAATGTTAGATATGCTCGGCAAAGTGGTATACGTTGCCGATGTAAAGAACGAGCGCTATGTAATGAATGTGAACGGTTTTAAAAACGGTATCTATTTCATGCAGGTGCTCACCCAAGGCGGAGTGACAACCCAAAGGGTGCAGATCTCCAACTAATGTGATTCTCTTCATTAATTTGGGTAGCGGGGAGGCCAGTTGGCCTCCCCGCTTTTTATATTTCAAGGATTTTTTCCCTGAGCATTGCCAGTGTTGCCAGGGTAGCGCGGGCAATATTGCGGTCGCGCTGGTCGCCCAGATGAAGCAACCTGCTGGAAACCTTATCTCTGAAAGCTACAGCGATCCAAACCGTACCCACAGGTTTTTCAGCAGTACCGCCTCCGGGTCCTGCAATGCCGCTGGTGGCCATGCAGAAATCGGAACTCATGGTTTGGCAGCCATTCAGCGCCATGGCTTCCACCACTTCGCGGCTTACGGCACCGTGTTTTTCAATGAGCTTTTTGTTTATCCAAAGGAAGCGCGACTTCAGTTCGTTGGCATAGGCTACAATGCTGCCCATGAAATAGGCGCTGCTGCCTGCCACGCTGGTGATCTTATGCGCAAGGTAGCCTCCGGTGCAGCTTTCGGCAGTAGACACTGTCAGGCCCTTTTCAACCAGCAGCTTGCCAATAACTCCTTCAAGGGTATCGCGATCGAAGCCCCAAACATATTGCGGGATAAGGGAACGCAGTTTTTCTTCTTCTTCCGAAAGGGCAATCATAAGGTCCTCCTCGCGGGCTCCGCTGGCGCTGAGCCGCAGCCTAACCATTCCGGGTGAGGGGAGGTAGGCCAGTTTAATGAATGGGGGAAGGTTGTTTTCCCATTCGGCAATGATCTCCGAAAGAAATGATTCGCCAATGCCTTGTGTAAGGATGGTTCGGTGCACGATGAAACTATCCTTCCGCTGCTTTTTAAGTTCAGGGAGAATATAGCCTTCAACCATGGCTTTCATTTCGTAAGGCACGCCGGGCATGGCCACGCAAATTTTACCTTCTTTTTCGAGCCAGAGTCCGGGTGCGGTGCCATTGGAGTTGCGTAAGACCTTTGCGGCTTCCGGCACCAGCGCCTGCTGACGGTTCAGTTCAGTAAGGGCGAGGTTTCGCTGGCTGAAAAGCATGCTGACATCTTCCAGTACTTCTTGGTTGAGCACCAGGCCAGTCTTGAAAAAATGGCAAAGGGCCAGTTTGGTCACATCGTCGCGGGTAGGCCCCAGACCGCCTGTCGTCAGCACCAGGTCTGAGCGAGAAAAGGCTTCACTCAGCGCCCTGAGAATCTCCGACTCGGAGTCGGCCACTACGGTAACTTGCTTAACGGCTACCCCTGCCTCATTTAAGCGTTCGGCAATCCAGGAGGCGTTGGTATTCACTATCTGCCCTATCAAGAGTTCTTCGCCAATTGTTATGATTTCTGCATGCATGGAACAAGTATCGTTTTGCGCTGTGAAGTTAACAATAATAGGTATTTGTCCGATTTATTAATAAATTTGTCTTTTAATGGGAAATTCTTTTTTTACAGAAAAATAATTATGAAGAAGTTTAAAGAATCAGAGCTTATTCTAAACCCCGATGGGAGTGTGTATCATATTCAACTAAGGCCCGAGGATTTGGCCGATACGGTTATTTTGGTTGGCGACCAGTACCGGGTGCCTGTTATCTCGAAATACTTTGACAAGATTGAGGTAAAAAAGGCGGGCAGGGAGTTTGTGACACATACCGGCACACTGAATGGCAAACGGCTTACTGTATTGTCGACGGGTATTGGTACCGACAATATCGATATTGTGGTCAATGAGTTGGATGCTGCCGTAAACATCGACCTGGAAAAAAGAGTCCCCAAAGAAAAGCATACCGCACTGAACCTGATCAGACTGGGGACTTCAGGTGCTCTGCAGCCTGGACTTGAGGTGGATACTTTTGTGGCTTCAGCTTATGGCCTGGGTTTCGATGGCTTGTTAAATTTTTATCATTACGATGAAAAGCTTATTGAAAAAGATATGATTGATGCTTTTATTCATCATACCAAATGGAACCACAGGTTGCCCTATCCATATATTGTAAAGGCTTCCGAAAACCTGCTTGATAAACTTGCTTTCGATCTTCCCTCGGGGATTACGGCAACCGCCAACGGATTTTACGGGCCTCAGGGACGGGAATTGCGCATTCCATTGGCTTTTCCTGAACTGAATGAACGAATAGAAGACTTCAGCTTTGATAACCAGCTCATCATCAATTTTGAAATGGAAACTTCGGCCATTTATGCCCTTGGCAGAACCCTTGGACATAATACCCTGACCATATGCGATATTGTGGCAAACCGGGTAACCAAGCAGTTTAGCAAAGACTATAAGGCATCGGTTGAAAAGATGATTGAACTGGTGCTGGAGCGATTAACCTCATAACAACAAATACTATGGACAGCGATACCAAAATCCGTGAGATGGAGGCCCTGGTGAGTCTGGTGGACGATCCGGACCTTGAAATTTTCCGGCAGGTATCGGAAAAACTCCACGATTTTGGCCCCGAGGCCATTCCTTTTCTGCAAAAAGCCTGGGACAACTGTTTTGACCCACTGGTGCAAAATCGCATTGAAATGTTGATGCATCAGATCAACTTCGATCATGTGGTTAAGGATCTGAGCAAGGCTTTTGAAAAAGACTGCAAAGATCTGCTTTCGGCTTGGATATCGCTTTCCAGGTATCACTACCCTGGTCTGAACGAAGAGGATATTCAATACGAAATGAACCAGATCCGCAAGGATATCTGGCTTGAACTGAATGAGAATCTGACGGCCCTTGAACAAATCAAGGTTTTCAATCATGTGTTTTTCGACGTGCATGGCTTTAGCGGAAACCTTGAGAATTACCATGCTTACAACAACTCCTACGTTAACCAGGTGCTGCATTCCCGCAAGGGCAACCCATTGTCTCTGAGTACCATTTATTTGCTTATTGCACAGAGCCTCGATTTGCCTGTTTTCGGGGTTAATCTGCCCGAGCATTTTGTGCTTGCTTACACCGGCAAAGCATTCGATACCGAAAGCATGCGGATGGAAGATAACAAGGTGTTGTTTTACATCAATCCCTTCAGTCGTGGGATGGTTTTCTCAGCCCAGGAGGTTGAAAAATATATCAGGCAACTTAAGCTTGAACCCTTGCCTGCATACTACGAGCCATGCAGCAACAGCGATATTGTTTTGCGTATGATCAACAACTTGGTGAATGCCTACGAAAACGAAGGCAAGCTCGAAAATAAAAGGGAAATGGAGCACATCAGGGCAGTGCTCAGAAAAAAAACAAAAAGGGATGCCGAATAGCATCCCTTTTTTTACCATTAGTTTTTCTTGATTTCTTACTCTACCAGAGCTTCCTTGATTTTTGCCACCGGCAATTTTTCTGCCAGTCCTTCCTCTTCAATGGTTTTGAAGATCGACTCAGTGCTTATGATACCAGTTTTCATGGCCAGAAAGAACACGGAGAAAATGGATGCACTTCGTGCCCCAATACCACGGAAGTCTTTCTGAATGACTTTGGCCCCGGTGGGTGGCACATCCAGGCTTTCGTCTATAAAAAGGTAGCCTTCCTTCATTTTTGAAATGCGCTGCTTGTTATGGGCCAATCCATCCGCCGAAGTAATCACAACAATATCGGGCACAGCAATGCCGTGGAAATGGATCTCTTCAGGTGAAAGGTTTATTTCGGCTGTTGAGAAACCCACGCCAACTGTTACGGGGTAGCTTCCTTTTTGGGTTATTGACAATCCCGAGCGCATGGCAGCCTTGCACAGGAGGCTGGCAGCCAGCTGCACGCCTTCGCCTGCCGATCCGCTCAGTATCACCGAGGTGTTTTTCTTCAGATAGGCCTTAAAGCCTTTGGCCACCGGCCTGGTTTTTTCAAGCAGGTCGGCGATCTTTTTCCCCTGGCGAATATTAAAAGGCTCACGCTGATTGAGCCATTCGCCGATTTCCTTACCCGCGCTCTCTACAATCTCACTCAGTTTCCTTTTGGGGTTTAGTTTCATTCCATAGCTGGGGCATATTTCCATGACTTCTACCAATGAGAAGCCCCTGGTGCCGAAGGCCACGGCCAACTTGTCGGAAATGTCACCAATGCCCATAACGCGTGTCACATGGCTGGCACCCGCCGTATGCGACAGGGCGCAAATGTCGTAGCCCGCATATGGATTGCCTTCGAAGGAAGTGGTAGTGTTGAAGCCGTACGGCGTCAGTCCGCTGGTTTGTCCGCCGGTCATTCCGTACAGGAAGTTGTTGTGCAC
>JAHYJD010000027.1 GCA_019429365.1 Bacteroidales bacterium
TTTTTAATCAACAAAGTAGCAAGATACAGAGGATCGGAAACCAATTTATCAGCTTCTTCAAGGGTAAGGCCTTTATTCTTGCGAATCTCAAAAAGCATTTCTGCAAAATAGGCACGGCGTTCCCAGGTTTTAGGATCGATAATAGTAGCCTTTTCGATGGCCTTCAGTCCATGCTGTCCGGCCAGTTTCAGTATCTCCTCGCGGTTTCCCAATAGAATAAGGCTTGCAATGCCTTCTTCGAGAATGATGTTGGCGGCTTTCAGGGTGCGTTCTTCGGTGCCCTCGGGAAGCACAATGGTTTTGTTTTCCTGCTTTGCTTTTTGCTTGATGGAATCGAGTAACTGCATGCTTTGGGATTATTTAGGTGACTGATTTAGTTTGGTTTAAAAGCCCTGCAAAATTAAGATTAATTTGCGCGGGGGCAAAGGGAAAAATGTATTTTTTTTAACCAGGAAGGTTTATGAAAAACCACTGCTTGTTATTTGATTAACAAGTCGAAGCTATTTGCAGTTATTTCTTCAAGAACAAAAACTGCTACCTTTGCAAAAAAAATTGCCCATCATGGCTGGCAAACAATATTATTTCGCAACATTTCTATTGGCAGCCATGCTAAGCATAAATTTCCTTGCCAAGGCCAGTCCGGCCTCTGTTCAAATCACAACTCCTTTTGCGGCTTCCAGATGGAAAATTACAGAAAGCAATTGGGTCTCGCAGGTGGAGGAAAGGATGGACAGCCTTGCCGAAAAACAGGTAATTAGTTCCTCGACTTTTTATGGAAACGATCACTTGTTGGTTGCGCGCGAGCACACTCCTCTTCCGCTGGAGCGGGGGCCTGCCAACGACTGGATCCTTTGGGTGGTAGTGCTCAGCCTGGGCGTTTTGTCGGCAGCCCGCTTAATGTTTCCTCACCGCACGCGTCAATTTATTGGCGCCACCCTTGGAGGCAGGCATTTCAGCCAAATGGAACGCGAGGGCAACTTCTTTGACGAAAGCCCCGCATGGCTCCTGTTTGCCAACTTCATTCTAATGACCGCCCTGCTCGTTTATCAGACCATGCTCCAAACTGGATATCTCGACAAGGCAGGCAAACTATCACCATTTCTGATCTTCTTGATTATTTTAGCCGCCCTGTTGGTTTATTATCCCATAAAAAGTTTGTTAACCAGTTTCTTTGCCTGGGTTTTTGGTACCGGGCAGGCCAACAATGCTTATACCAAAAACATTTTCCTGTTCAACAACCTGGCCGGTATCCTCATATTGCCCATTGTAGTTTACAATACTTATCAACCAGCCGATTCGGGGCTTTATATTGCCTGGGGTCTGCTGGTGCTCATAAATATTGCCAAGATTTTGCGGGGTGCATACATCGGGCATACCCAAGCAGGTTTTTCTGTGTATTACTTAATTTTGTACCTTTGTGCCATCGAATTGGCACCCTTGCTTATTTTTGCCAAAGCAGCAGGGAGCTATCTGATGACACTATAAATAAGGGGTTTAAGCCTGATACTTTACCTAATTCGTTAACCACTAAACTAGGAGAAGGCGCTTTGAAAATCAAACAAGTTTTAATATCCCAGCCACCACCCGAAGGCGATAAATCGCCTTATGCCGATCTGGTAAAACAATTCAACCTGGACATTACTTTTCGTAAACTGATTAAAGTTGAGCACATCGGTGCCAAGGAATTTCGCCAGCATCGCATTCATATTCCAGATTACACGGCCCTGATTTTTACCTCCAAGCATGCGGTTGATCATTTCTTTGCCCTGGCTGAAGAACTGCGCGTGCAGATTTCTGACGGAATGAAATATTTCTGCACTTCGGAAGCCATAGCTCTTTACCTGCAGAAATACGTGCAGTATCGCAAGCGTAAGATATTTTTTGGAAAGAATCAGTTCAGCGACCTGCTGGATATTATCCGCAAGCAAAAGGATGAGAAGTTCATTTTTGTGTGTGCAGAAAACCACCAGAACGACATCCCACAGCTGCTGACCCAGTACAAGATCAATTATGTGTTTGCGCCCATTTACCGTACCGTGCCCGAAGACCTTTCGGATGTGGCCATCACCGACTTCCAGATGATCGTTTTTTTCAGCCCCTTTGGCGTTAACTCGGTCAAAATGAACTTCCCGGAATACGAACAAGGCGAAACCATATTTGGCGCTTTTGGCGATGCTACTGCACAAGCCATTGAAGACGAGGGGCTTACCCTTCACATCAAAGCACCTTCCGAAAAGTTTCCCTCCATGGCCATGGCCATGCAAGACTTTTTGCAGAAAAACAAGAAGTAGGGCTGCGCCTGTCTTCAGCTTTCATGAACAACACACTGGTGAACCCAGGCCAAAAGGAATGTATGCAAACCTTCAGAAAAAGTGAACGGCTCTGTACATTCCGACTGAAAGAACTCCTTTTTAGCCAGGGACAAGGTTTTTTTTCGTACCCCTTTCGCGTGGTGTATTACCTGATCAACGAAGACAACCTGGAACCTTTATTTTTTAAGGATGATAGTGTGGTTTACGAGGGCAATCCTGATCAACAGTCAGACCTTCTGGCTCATCAAAATCCTTCCTGGCCGCATCGCCGTCTGCCACCGACCGCTTCTTTTTACCAACCGGTTAAAATGATGGTTTCGGTACCCAGAAGGAACTTCAAAAAGGCCACCGACCGCAACCGCATCAAAAGACTTGTTAAAGAATCCTACCGTAAAAACAAATCAGACTTTTACACGTTTCTCAAAAGCAGGGATTTGCGCTGCCTGCTGGCATTTGTTTATACCGGCCGCGAAATATTGCCCTATAGCGAAACAGAAAATAAAATCAAATTAACTTTACAAAAACTCCGCGACGAAATTGCTGCCCGCCAACACACGGGGATTAAAGCAGGCGAATAAATATGGTTATCATCCGTTTTATTAATAAGGTGCTGGTTATGATCATGGTAGGACTTATCAGGTTTTACCAGGGCGCCATTTCGCCTTATTTACCCAATAGTTGCCGCTATACCCCTACCTGTTCGCATTACGGGGTGGAAGCCCTGAAAAAGCATGGCCCACTGAAGGGTGGCTGGCTTACGCTAAAAAGAGTGCTCTCGTGCAACCCATGGGGCGGCAGCGGATACGACCCCGTTCCTTAAAGATTTATACCTAATAAAATTCTGTCCGATGAAACTGTTTAAAAAGATCCATTCGAAAACACGGGCTACCATGCTTGTTTTGGTACTGGCAGGTTCTGCTGTTTTTCTTACCGCTTTTGGTTCGCGCAACTTCGAAATTGCCAAAAACCTCGATATTTTCGCCAGCCTTTTTCGCGAACTGGTTATTAACTACGTGGACGATGTGAACCCTGCCGAGCTTATGAAAACCGGCATTGACGAAATGCTCTATTCGCTCGACCCTTACACCAACTTCATTCCCGAGTCGCAAATCGAAGACATGCGGTTTATGACAACCGGCCAATACGGTGGCATCGGTGCCCTGATTACCACCCGGGGCGAATACACCATCATTACTGAACCCTATGAAGGATTTCCTGCCTTCAAAGCCGGACTCCTTCCCGGCGACCGCATCCTTGAGATCAGCGGGCAATCGGTAAAAGGCATGGGCTCTGAAGATGTGCGCGAACTGCTTAAGGGACAGCCCGGCACCACCCTCAACCTGTTGATTGAGCGCGATGGCGAGCCGCGACCCCTCACCAAACCAGTTACCCGCGAGGTGGTGACCATTAGTAACATCCCCTATTATGGCATGCTCAACGAAAGCACCGTCTACATTAAACTTACCGGCTTTACACAAAATGCAGGTCGTGAAGTGAGGGACGCCTTCAACGAGCTGCGCCAAAACAACACGGTAGAAAGTGTGGTGCTCGACCTGCGCGGCAACGGAGGTGGCCTTCTGAACGAAGCCGTGAACATTACCAACCTTTTTGTGGAGAAAAACCAGTTGGTGGTAAGCACCCAGGGAAAAATTGCCGAGCGTAACACCAATCACCGCACGCTCAACAACCCCATTGACAAAGAAATCCCTTTGGTGGTGCTGGTCGACCGGGGCTCAGCCTCAGCTTCAGAAATTGTGGCCGGCGCAATACAGGATTTTGATCGCGGTGTTATTATCGGACACCGCACTTTCGGCAAGGGCCTGGTGCAAAATGTGGTGCCCCTGAGCTACAATACACAACTCAAGGTCACCGTGGCAAAATATTACATCCCCAGCGGCCGTTGCATCCAGGCTATTGACTATGCCCAGCGCAACGAAGATGGAAGCGTAGCGCAGATTCCCGACTCCCTCAAAAAGCCATTTTCTACGTTGAACGGACGTGTGGTTTATGACGGTGGAGGCATTGAACCCGACATCATAGTGGAACCACAAATGCTCAGCAATATTTCTGTGGCCCTGCTCACCAGGTTCCTGGTTTTTGATTACGCCAATTATTTTTTCCGGAAAAACCAAAGTATACCTGCGGCAGATGAGTTCAGGATTACCGATGCCATTTATAATGATTTCATATCCTTCCTTTCCGACAAGGATTATGAATACGAAACCCGCAGCGAAAGATTTCTGGCTGAGCTGAAGGAAGCTTCAAAAAACGAAAAGTACTTTGAGGCCATTGAATCAGAATACGAAAATCTGCGTCAAAGAATGATGCATAACAAGGAGGAAGACCTGCTCACCTTCCGTAGTGAGATTTCGATGCTGCTCAAAGAGGAAATTGCCACAAGATACTACCACCAGAAAGGGCGTGTGCTGGCCTCGCTTTCCGAGGACCGCGAAGTGGCCCGTGCCATCGAAATCCTCTCGAACGGCAACGGATACCGGTCTATACTGGCAGGCCAACACTAAAATTCATGTTTTCTTCATCTTCCGGGACTATCTTTGCCCTAAAGTTGAAAAAAGAATTATTATGAAAACACTGTCAACCATTATAACCTTTGTTTTGCTCAGCGTTGCGGTGCTTCCCTTATATGCCCAGGATACCGTTCAAAAGCCCCCGCAAACCCCTGAAAAAGAACAGGTAAAAGAGCAGGCGCAGAAGCAAACCCAAACCCAGGCCAGGACCAACCAGGAAGAGGAGGTCAAGCAAGTAGCTCCCAACCGGCCTGAGCATCAGGAGCAGCGCCAGCAAATGCGTCGTGAGCGCAGTGCCCGGCCCGAAATCGTTCGCCCTGGCGGAAGGCCTGCCGGCGCCGGAAGACCCCAGGGAGCCCGCCGCCCCGGAAGAAGGTAAACACAGCCGCCTCAGCCATGAAAAACACGCTGATTATGGGCTTGCTGATAATGTTGCTGCATGGCAGCCAAATGGCGCATGCTTTACAGACAAATCCCGACACTTCAGCCACCCATAAACAGGCCCACACGTTTTACACCGGGGCAGGCTATGGCAGTAACCTTATCTATTACGGCACCAGCGTTTCAGGTAATCAGCCCTACTATTCGGCAGAGTTGCTCTACTCCTGGAAAGGAGGCATTTGGGCAGGCGCCGGCCTTTTTCACCTTCCCGGAAACCAGCCATTCTTTTCCTTTATAGATCTTTCGGCCGGCTATAATTATGTATTTAATAAGGTATTCGACGCAGGCTTCAGCATTTCGCAGTATTTCGGTGGGCAAAGCCTTGACACCACCTTCTATTCTAGCTACACCTTTTTAAGCGCCAACCTGGGCATCGATTGGGTATTGGCCTATACTTCGGTTTCGCCCGGCTGGATGCTTGCCGAAGAAAACAGCTTTTACCTGCTGTTGGACAACAGCCACTTTTTTCGCACCCCAGTACTTGGAGAAAAAGGAAATTATTTCTCTTTTAACCCGGGTATTTCCCTTATGTTTGGAAGTTATGCCTGGTTAACCCAGATCAGGAGGCAAGGCAGTGGTGGAGGTGGTGGTGGAGGACAAGGACCCGGCCCCGGCGGAACAAAAGCCTATTACTATACCACCACTGAACTGCGAGAAGACTTCAGGCTGCTCGACCTTCAGCTGGGCTTTCCAATGGCCTTTAATACCAAGCGCCTGAGCCTGGAGTTTGAACCGGCATATTTTTTTAACTTTATCGAAGATGAGAACGGGGGGAAAAACGGGCAGTTTTATTTCACTGCGGGCATTTTCCTGAAAATCAATTAGGCTATGAATGTGCTGATAGTGGAGGATGAAAAGAGCCTGGCCAGCGAGATAGCTGCCTTTCTCGAAAAGGAGCATTACCTGGTGGAGATGGCCCACACGGGCATGGAAGCCTCCGAAAAAATTGCCGTAAACCTTTACGACTTCATTTTGCTCGACCTGGGCCTACCCGATTACGATGGGCTCGACTTGTTGCGCGAAGCCAAGGAGATGAACCACGAAGCTGCCTTCATTATTATTACTGCACGCGGAGAAGTGAGCGAAAAAGTAAAGGGGCTCGACCTGGGCGCCGACGATTACATTGCCAAGCCTTTTTCGCTGCTCGAGCTCAATTCGCGCATGGCTGCCATCGCACGCCGAAAATTCGGCCAGCGAACCAGCCACATCAATTTTGGCCAGTTTTCCCTGGACCCGCTTTCGCGGAAAGTAATGTGTCATGAACGCGAGGTGGACCTTACCAAGAAACAGTTCGACCTGCTGCATTACCTGCTGCTCAACAAAAACAGGGCGCTGACCCGCATGCAGCTTTATGAGCACATTTGGGGAAACATGCTGGGCGACGAATACGACAGCAACTTCATCGACGTGCATATTAAGAACCTCCGTAAGAAACTGGCCGAATACGCCCCGGTAGAATGGCTCGAAACCGTTCGCGGAGTGGGCTACCGGGCAAATATCGATTAAAATGAAGCTTCGTTATAAGCTGGCTCTTTACAACCTGCTCACGAAACTCTTGTTCGTGGCGGTCTTTATTTTGCTCATGCCTTACTTCCTCGAAAGAGTAAATACCCTGCAAACCGACAATGAGCTTATAAATAAAAGGGAGCAGGTAATGGATATCATAGCAGCGTTTGGCGTGGAAGGGCTGATTGCCGATAGCGCAAACGATGCCTTTGGCAGCTACAACATTTTGAAACAAGAATACATTAGCCTGGAGAAAGCCGAAACAGAAAGCCTGTGGAACTTTATTGAAATTGCCCAGCGCATGGTCGATGAGGAGGTTATCGACTACCGCGTACTCAACTATTCGTTTATGGTGAATGGGGAAACTTACCTGCTTGAGATCGGCACCAGTCTCGACAATATTTACAAAACCGAACGCAACATTCGCACCATCACCCTGATATTGCTCGGATTGTTTGTGATCATTTCCTTTATTGCCGACACGACTTTATCGCGCGTTCTTACACAACCGCTAGAGTTCATTACCCGTAAACTTAAAGAAACAAAAAGTCCTTCACTTTATAACCGTCAGCCTGTAAAAACATCGACCACCGATTTTGCCTACCTCGACCAGGTTTTGCTGGAGCTCATGCAGAAAATCGATGAGCTTTTTACCAAGGAAAAAGAAATCACCGCCAACATCTCGCACGAATTGCTCACCCCGGTTTCGGTGGTGCAGAGCCGGCTCGAAAACCTGATCAACGACGGGGGGCTGTCGGAGCCCCATGCCGAAAAGGTGTCTGAATCGCTGCGCACACTGCACCGACTAAAAGGCATCATAAACTCCCTTTTGCTGATTGCCAGAGTTGAGAACCGACAATTTATCAAAAACGAGCAATTTTCACTGGAAGAACTGCTCCGGGAAGTGATTGAAGAAATTGAACCCATTGCCAGCGACAAGGGGCTTCAAATACAGGCCCTTTTTAAGTGCGACCATAATATGACCCGGGCCAACCGATCTTTGCTATTCACCCTTTTCTTCAATATTATTAACAATGCCGTAAAGTTTTCCGGAAATGAGGCCAAAGGTCCAGTTGAAGTGCATTGCTTCAGCGAAAACGATCAATTTAAGGTCAGAATCAGCGATCAGGGGCCCGGCATGACCGAAGAGCAGGGTGCTGAAGTGTTTCAACGCTTCAAGAAACGTAAATCGCCAGATGGTCACGGGCTTGGACTGGCCATTGTCAAAAGCATTGCCGATTTTCACGAAATCAGCATACAGCTCACCTCCCGGCCGGGCATTGGAACCACATTCCTGCTTTTGTTCCCAAATTGAAATGTGAAAAAATCAAAAAAAGTTTTTGCTGGGCGCTTTCTTCATAATTCTTTCATACACGGGGGGTTAATTTTACATCGTAATTGATTGAAACACCCGCCAATTTAAGGCGAAGATTTCAAGAAAAAGAAAAAATTAAACCTTAACCTTTAAACCCTTTCAGTGATGAAACGAGCATATTTGATTTTTCCACTTCCAGGTAGATTCAATAATGTGAGTTCCATTTGACCATTAACAATTAAAATTTTGAACAAATGAAAAAACAAATGTTAGTATTAGCCCTCGCGCTCGGATTGAGCGGAGCCGCCCTGGCCCAGACCCAGGAACCCCAGAACGTTCGCGCACGTGAGCGCAACCCCCAGAACACCGAAGCTCAGGTGCAGCAGCGCCAGCGCGTAAGGGTGCAGGATCCGGCCACCCACAGCCAGGCAGCCATGGAGCAGGCACAAACCCGCCGCGAAGAGCGCAAGCAGATTCGTGATCAGCGTAAAACCGAGCAGCAGCAACTGCGTGAGCAGCGCAAAGAACAGCAAATGCAGCGCCTGCAGGATGGCTCCGGAGAAGGTCGCGGTAATCAGGCTCGCCCCCAAGGCCAAGGCAACAGGCCAAGTCAACCCCGCCAGGGACAAGGTGGCGGACGGCCCAGGTAATCAAAATCTACCCCGCCCCGGCGGGGTTTTTTTTCAGACTGGCTCAAATGTGGCAAAAGCATTGGAGCCAGTCGTTTTTTTAATACCCGATTTTACCTGCCCCTCAAAAGGTTTTATTAATTTTGGCGCTTAAACCAGACCAAAAATCAACCCCTATGTACGGAAAAATTAAAGAACACCTTCAGCAACAGCTTCAGGAAATTGAAGAAGCAGGGCTTTACAAGAAAGAACGCATCATTACCAGCCCACAGGGACCTGAAATTACCCTGAACACCGGCCAGAAGGTGCTGAATTTTTGCGCCAACAATTATCTGGGCCTGTCGAACCATCCTTCGGTGATCGAAGGAGCACACAAGGGCATGGAAACCCACGGCTTCGGCCTGTCGTCGGTACGATTTATCTGTGGCACCCAGGACCTGCACAAGGAACTGGAAGCCCGCATTGCCCGCTATTTTGGAACAGAAGACACCATTCTTTACGCGGCTTGCTTCGATGCCAACGGCGGGGTGTTCGAACCTCTTTTCGATGAGAATGACGCCATTATCTCCGATGCATTGAATCATGCCTCGATAATCGATGGGGTAAGACTTTGCAAGGCAGCACGCTACCGTTATGCCCATGCCGACATGGCAGACCTGGAGAAGCAGCTGATTGAAGCCCAGGCACAGCGCCACCGCATTATCGTAACCGACGACGTGTTTTCGATGGACGGCGACCTGGCCAAAATGGACGAGATCTGTGCCCTGGCCGAAAAGTACGACGCCATGGTAATGACCGACGTTTGCCACAGCGCCGGATTTATTGGCACTACCGGGCGCGGGGCACCCGAGCATTTCGGCGTAATGGACAAGGTCGACATTATTACCGGCACGCTGGGCAAGGCCCTGGGCGGTGGACTGGGTGGCTTCACCACCGGCCGCAAGGAAATCATTGATATGCTGCGCCAGCGTTCCCGCCCCTACCTGTTTTCCAATTCCCTGAGCCCTGCCATCGTGGGTGCTTCCCTTGCCGTGTTCGACTTGATCGAAAACAACACCAGCCTGCGCGACAAACTGATGGACAATGCGGCCTACTTCCGCCAGAAAATGGAAGCGGCTGGCTTCGACCTAAAGCCCAGCGAATCGGCCATTGTAGCCCTGATGCTTTATGACGCCCCGCTTTCGCAGCAATTTGCCGCACGCATGCTCGAAGAAGGCATTTACGTGATTGGCTTCTACTTCCCGGTGGTACCCAAAGGACAGGCCCGCATACGCATTCAGCTTTCGGCCGCACACGAACGCCACCACCTCGACAAGGCCATCGAAGCTTTTATTAAGGTGGGAAAAGAACTGAAGGTGATCTGATATTTTAACTTCTTATATTTCAAAAGTCCTGCGAGAAATTGCAGGGCTTTTTTTATTTAAATCGGTCATTGACTTGTTTTTGAAATTGAGAAAAGGGCACAAAAACATATTCAATTTGCATAACTGAATCAGTTTATTATACTTAAGAGAATAATTAAATATCATAAGTGCATTTTTTCAATATTTTGTTTGTAATTTTATGAGGCGGTATGAAAAGGAAAGAAACTGAAAATTTACTGCCGAGGAATTGGCCAGGGAGGAGATACAACCTCATGAGAAAATGATATTGCTTTTAAAATACCAGTATGATACAACCACCTTTTTTCATATACTAACTTAATTAACAACCCTTTAAATCATGGAAACCCAAACTGAGCCCAAACCCCAAAAGTCATTTTTCCAAAAATTAAAAGAAGACAAAACCCTGGCTTTTTTAAACAAACACAAACTGCCTTTTGCTCTTTTACTGGCATTACTGGTGGTTTTTATCTTTTTTACCATTAAAACAAAGAATCTTACAAAGGAACATTTTGTGAAGCAACAAAAGCTCATTGAGCATTACGACCTTGCCATTGACAGCCTGCAAATCTCAAACGTTGAGCTTGCTGTAAAAGCGTTTTCATGGGCAGTTCGCAGCGAGTTGCTCCGCGATAACATTGAGCAAGTAAATCAGATCTTTGTTTCTTTTGTGCAGGAGCCCGGAATTGTAAATGTTAAACTGGTTAATCCGGGTACCGCTATTGTTACGCTTTCAACCAATAAAAAAGAAGAGGGCTCTCCATTTGAAAACGTGTCATTGCTCCAGGCCGATGAACAGATAGTTACTTTTACTGACAATCATATTCTGGCCATTACCCCCATTATGGGTATGAATGTTAAGCTGGGTGTTCTAGTAGTAGAAGTGCAGAAAGGCCTGATAAAATACAACACAGAAACCGTTGAGCCCCAGGAATAATATCCTTGGGGTTTTTCGAAAAAAAGTAAAAAATTTAATCTGTCACTCAGAATCCTTCTATTGGTCAGGGCAAAGCATCTGGGGCTAAAACTTTCTTTTTAAAAAGCATGTGAGGCTAATTTTCGGGGATTGGACTTTCTGAACTGGCTAGAAAAGCTGCCGAAAAAGAAAAGCCGCACGAAAACTTTATTGAATAATTTCCAAAAAACATGAAGAAATTTCTTTTCATACTGGCATTCATATTCCTGGCAACAGGTTTTTCCTTATCCGGGCAAACACCGGAGGTAATACAAAAACTTGACGCTTATTACGAACAAGTGCTGAAAGACTGGGACCTTCCGGGCATGGCCATTGGCATAGTGAAAGATGGAGAGTTGGTTTTCAGCAAGGGATATGGTTTGCTTGAAGTGGGCAAGACCGGCACGCCCGACCAAAACACCCTGTTTGCCATTGCTTCCAACACTAAGGCCTTTACTGTGTCTATGCTGGCCATGCTGGTGCAGGAAGGCAAGATCTCGTGGAACGACCCGGTGCGTATGTACCTGCCCTGGTTCGAGGTTTACGACCCCTGGGTGAGCAGCCATGCCAACATACGCGACCTGCTGAGCCACCGCATTGGGCTTGGTACCTTTAGCGGTGATGTAGTGTGGTATAAATCAGACCTCACTGCAAGGGAAATTGTCGGGGCGGCCAGGCACTTGCCAAAAGCTTATGATTTTCGCAGCGGGTATGGCTACTCCAACCTGATGTACCTGGCCGCAGGCATGGTGATAGAGGAAGTAACCGGCAAAAGCTGGATTGAAAACGTACAGGAACGAATTCTTGATCCGCTGGGCATGGATCGAACCATTGTCAGCCCGGCCGATCTTGCCTTAAAAGGCAATTTTGCCACGCCTCACGCCCAGCAGGATGGCAAAAACATTCCCATTGATTGGGAAGACTGGACTGTGGTAGCGCCCATGGGCGGGCTGATATCGAGCGTTAGAGATGTAGCCCAATGGATGATTTTTAACATGAACCACGGCATTTGGGGGCAGGACACCCTGCTAACGGCCGCTTCCATAAACATGATGTGGACCCCGCACAACAACTTTGGGGTAAACCATACCCGTCCGCAGGATTTCAACCGCCACTTCAATGCCTATGGGCTTGGCTGGGGCTTGAGCGACTACCACGGCCGCCTCAGCGTTGGCCACACCGGCGGTTATGATGGTATGATATCGGAGGTACGCATGATACCCGATGAGAAGCTGGGCGTAGTGGTGCTTACCAATGGCATCAAAAGCCCCATAACGGCCATAACCCAATACACCCTCGAAACCATGCTTGGCCTGGCAGCCCGCGATTGGTCGGCCGAAATACTGGAGCGCCAGGCCCGACGCCCCGCCGAAGACCCGCGCATTACGGCCATAAAGAATGCCAGGGTGCTGCGCACCAAACCCACACTCGAACTGAAGGAGTATGCAGGAACTTACCACTCGGCCATTTACGGAAACATTATCGTTAGCCTTGAAGGCAATAACCTGCGGCTGAACTTTGAGCGTTCGCCCGAGCTGTCGGCCACGCTGAGCCACTGGCACTATGATGTCTGGGAAATTAAATGGGACCGCCTGCACGCCTGGTTCGACTTCGGTGTGGTGAAGTTCAATACCGACAATAAGCAGCAGGTCACCGGCATGGACATTGAAGTGCCCAATGGCGATATCTTCTTTGAAGAACTGAAGCCGGTGCGGGTGAGGTAATGCAGGTTTTTACTTCACAATCTTTGCCCTGAATATTCCTTCTCTTGTCTCGAGACTGATAATGTATAGCCCCGGTGCCCAGTCAGAATTTTCAATGATTACTTTTCCTGACTGATCAGGGCTAAGCGCTTGCTGAAAAACAACAATTCCTTGCATATCAATTACCTGCAAGCGAGAGACTGAAGTCATTTCAGGCAATTCAACAGAAAAATATCTTCCTGTGGCAGGATTCGGAAAACGGAAAGCTGGGTTTGAGTTTCAGGGTTACCCACTGTAGTTCCTGATCCGGGGTGCAGCAGCACCGTTACCGAAAGGTTCTCATTTACAACCGAAACAGAGCCTTCCTCGGTGAGATACCCGGTATGGGTTACGGTGTAAGCCAGCTGACTACCGCCTTCTACACCTGAGAACACTGCCATGCCTGAGGAACCAGTTGTTTGTGTCGCAAAGCCATCGAGCTGAACACTGGCTCCTATAATGGGCGTTTCATTAATGCCGTGCCTCACGCTAAAATGCACATCGTAATATCCGCCTGCCTGGGCTTCGAAAAGCTGCCCGTTTATCACGTACCAATTTTGCCACTCGCCCCCATTGGCGGTATCCCAGTCGTTGAGGTCGAATGAATTGCTGCCCTGCGGGTTACCCTGAAATGATAAGGATTGCCCAGGGCCTCAGTCGACCATACCGTATTATTCTGGGCCGTGTAAACCACTTCACCCAAAACTGCCAGCCCGGCACTGGTGCCACCAACGGTTACTCCCTTCTCATCAATCAGGTATTGAATGGCATTTTGCACCAGGGTGTTTTTCCAGTAATTGATGTAATCCCATTGGTTTCCCCCGGCAATAAAAAGCGCTTCAGCCTTTATTATGGCATCGTAAACCTCCTGGTTGTTGGCGGCAGTGCGGTTTGGAATTACAATGGTAGTTACTGAATTTACCGGCACATTCAGGCTTGAGTAGAGGTAATTATTATAGCCATCACTTCCAGTGGCCCTGACTACCACAACATCGCCCCCATCGGCCCTTTGCAGAAACCAGCGCATGGCATCATCATTGTCGGTATTGCCACCTGCCAGCAAACTACCCGGCACCGGGCTGGTTTGCACATCGGTTGTGGAGCCGGTGTGGAAAAATGTTTGCGAAAAACTCATTGGGGGAGAAAAGACAAAAACGGAAAAAATCAACAAAAGCGACCACCTCATAACTAAACTTTTTTACTAAAGTAGGTGGTTTTTAAAAAAATTTAAAATATTTTTTTCAAAAAAACCTTACTTAACTCGTTAGTAAAAGTCTTGTCCTATGAATTTAGTTTCAACAGTTGACCGTCAAATTAAAGCAAAGCCTTAATTTTGTCTGAATAAAATCCCACCTATGGAAAAACTGACAAAAATTGTGGCCACTATTTCTGACAAGCGTTGCGACCCTGAATTTTTAAGGCAATTGCATGAAGCCGGAATGGATATAGTGCGCCTGAACACTGCGCATCAAACCCCAGAACAAGCCATGGGTTTGGTGGAAAATGTTAGAAAGGTTTCGAACCGCATCCCCCTGATGCTCGATACCAAGGGGCCCGAGATCAGAACCAATGCCTCTCCCAATGATTTGATTGTGGCCAAAGATCAACTTATTATGGTAAAAGGCCAGAAAGGTTTCTCTTCTGACGATCAGTGCCTTTATATGGATTTTGACGGTTTTGTGGGAAAACTGGATATTGGGAAAAAGATTATGATTGACGATGGGGAGATTGAACTTTTGGTTGTGGAGAAACATCCAGAACATTTGATTTGCCGGGTTTGCAATGCAGGCATCATCCAGGGTCGCAAAAGTGTGAACCTACCGGGTGTGGCCATCGATCTGCCCTCACTTACCCAAAAAGACATTGATTTTATTGAATGGGGAATAAAAAACAATATCGATTTTATCGCCCATTCGTTTGTAAGAAACAAGCAGGATGTACTCGATATTCAGAAAATCCTCGACAATCACAACAGCCCCATAAAGATTATTGCAAAAATCGAAAATCAGCAAGGGGTTGACAACATTGACGAAATTCTCGAGCATGTGTATGGCATAATGGTAGCCCGGGGCGATCTGGCAATAGAGGTTCCTGCCGAGCGCATTCCGGTCATTCAGGCTATGCTGGTGAAAAAGTGTATCCGCCAGAAAAAAGCCGTAATCATTGCCACGCAAATGCTGCACTCGATGATTACCAATCCGCGGCCTACCCGGGCCGAAGTAAGCGATATTGCCACAGCCATTTTTTCGGGCACCGATGCCATTATGCTCAGTGGCGAAACCGCTTACGGCAAATACCCACTGGAGTCTGTGCAGATCATGACCCGCACAGCCCATGAAACAGAAAACAGTAAACCTTTCCTGATCGACAGTAAGGTAATGCCCCACGACAACGACATCTCTGTTTTCCTTTCGAAAACTGCTGTTAGGTCCATTCAAAAGTTAAATACCAGGGCCATTATTACTGATACCGATACCGGAAAGACCGCCAGATATCTCTCCGCATTTAGAGGCAAAACACCAATTTACGCCCAGTGCTACGACCACCGGGTGGTACGCGAGCTCGCCCTGAATTATGGCATTTATGCCGACTTTATGGATGTGGAGACCTCCAAAAAAGATTTTACCAGGGCTACCCTGACGCGCCTCATCAAAAAGGAAGAAATTAAGCCTGAAGACCTTATTGTAGTTATGGCTGGTAACTTTGGCAAAAAGTCGGGGCCCAGCTACGTGGAAGTCAGCACTGCACAAAACATACTCTCAACCGAAAAGCATTAGGAGAAATAATATGAAGCTGTGATTACTAACCTTTTAAATGGCATCTAATGAGCATTAGCATTAAAAATATTACCATCGACAGCATCCGCGATGCCATAAAAGAACAGCACAACGATTATCTGCTTCAGGTCATTAACGAGCTCTATGCTGCCGACATTGCCGAAGTAATGGACGAGCTGAGCCTGGAGGAGGCCAAGTATTTATATACCCTGCTCGAGAAGGAAGAGGCGGCCGAGGTGCTTATGGAGCTGGAGGACGATGTGCGCGAGCGCTTTCTTTCTTCTTTCTCCACCCAGGAAATTGCCCACGAGTTTATCGACAACCTCGAGTCTGACGATGCCGCTGACCTTATCAACGAGCTTCCCGACGATATGCGGGGTGAGATTCTGGCCCACATCGAAGACCGCCAACAGGCCCAGGATATTGCCGATCTGCTCATTTTCCCCACCAATAGTGCCGGGGGCCTTATGGGAAAGGAGCTGGTGAAAGTGCATTCGAGCTGGCACGTGGTTACCTGTATTCGCGAAATGCGCCGACAGGCCGAAGAGGTGGAAAATGTGTATACCGTTTATGTAGTCGACGACAACGAGCGGCTCGTAGGGCTGCTCTCGCTCGAAAAGCTGCTCATTGCTTCGCCCCGCGACAAGATTGAAAAACTCTACGACCCGGATGTTATCTCGGTAAAGGCCTCACAGAAAGGCGAAGAAGTAGCCCAGATCATGAATAAATACGACTTGGTTGTGCTGCCTGTGGTAGACGAGCTGGGTCGTCTGATCGGCCGCATCACCATCGATGACGTGGTGGATTTTATTAAGGATGAGGCCGAGCGCGACTACCAGTTATTGTCGGGTATTACCCAGGATATTGAATCGACCGACAAGGTTTGGGAAATAACCCAGGGCCGGCTTTTCTGGCTGGTTATTGCCTTGTTTGGCGGCATTATTGGCTCGCGTGTGATTTCAAATTATGAAGAACAGATCAGCATCAACCCAGAAATGGCCTTTTTCATGCCCCTGATTGCGGCCATGGGCGGCAATGTGGGCGTTCAGTCGTCGGCGCTGATCGTGCAGGGCTTGGCCAATCACACACTGAGCGGAGGCATCATTCCAAGGCTGCTTAAAGAACTGTCGGTAGGTGCTATCAATGGGCTGGTTTGTTCGGCCATCCTCATGGCTTACAGTTTTTTCTTTGCCCCCTCACTGGCGCTGGGCATTACTGTAAGCACTGCCCTTATGACCGTGATCCTGTTTGCGTCCGTTTTTGGCTCCTTTGTTCCTCTGATGCTCAACAAATTCAAGATTGACCCTGCCCTTGCCACCGGGCCGTTCATTACCACCTCCAACGACATCATTGGCCTGTTCATTTATTTTATGATTGGCCGGCTGATGTACGGGCTGTTTTAAGTTTTATCTGAGGCTATTCTCCCAGTTTAGGGTTCCTATCATGTGGCGGATATCTTCCTCCAGAAAGTCGATGACGGGCGCCAGGGAATCGTTGTTGGGAGAAACATTGAAGTAGAGTGCCCCGCGCAGGAAGTGGTTAAGGCTGTCGGTAACATAAAATTGCAGCGTAGAAGCTGCCTCCGCTCCCTTGATCTCGTAAAGGATTCCGTAAACCCTGCGCTCATCGTCGCGTATCATTTCTTCGGTAATGGCCGTGGCCTTGGGAATATGTTTCTGCGCGAAGCTGCGGGCATCTTCAAAAAAGACCGCCAGATCGGCCGGGTGGTTTACCCGTTTATAACTCAGGTGAAGAGCGCCTTTGAAGTCGGGAAACACCAGGTCGCCCCAGTAAGGCTCGGCCGAGGGCCGCTCGTCGGACACAAATTCACCGTAAACAGGATATTCGAACGAATAGGGAAAAGAGGTCTCGAAGCGCACATATTCTTTTTCGGGAAGATGAATGCGAAAAAAGCCACGGGGCTTGGGACTATAACCTCCCTGGCATGAGAACAGAAGCAGCAGGGCTATAAAGGGCAGATATTTTTTCATCCTAAAATAATTTGTTTATTAAAGTTGGATGCCTGCCGGCAGGCAGGGAACTCGCATAATGATTTTCATCCATGTTAATGCTTAACGAATCTAGCTCGCTTCATAATGTTGGCAAAGTTATTCCTTTGGTTCAGGTTTTATGTCAACCCTGATTCGTTTAATGCGGCGATTGTCAACGCCTTCCACCTGAAATTCGTAGTTGCGGAATTTAATCTTCTCACCCTTAAAAGGCAGTTCCTGTTTAATCTCCAGAATCAGTCCTGCCAGGGTGTCGGCTTCTCCTTTCACATCAGAAAAAAGTTCATAATCGGAACCGGTAATTTTGCAAAAGTCCTTCAGCAGGGTTTTGCCTTCGAAGATATAGGTGTTGGCATCGAGTTTTGAGTAGATGGCTTCGTCGGTGTCGAACTCGTCGTTGATTTCACCCACAATTTCCTCCAGGATATCTTCCAGGGTAACAAGTCCGGATGTGCCGCCATACTCATCGACCACGATAGCCATATGGATTTTCTTTTCCTGAAACTCCTTAAGGAGGTCGTTTATTTTTTTGCTTTCGGGCACAAAGAAGCAGGGCCTCACCAGTTTCTGCCAATCAAAATCGTCACCTTGTTCGAGATAAGGCAATAAGTCTTTAATGTAAAGAATCCCCTCTACGTTGTCGAAATTATCGCGATATACTGGTACCCGGCTGTAGCCGGCCTCAAGAATAATGGGTAAAAGCTTGGAGAACGGGATGGTGATTTCCACGGCCACTACATCGACCCTGGAGCGCATGATCTCGCGGGCATATATGTTTCCAAAGCGCACTATGCCGCGCAGTATGTTTTTGTCTTCTTCGGTGGTGGTATTGTCGGCCGTAATTTCAAGGGCATGCGAAAGTTCGTTCATGCTGAGGTTTGGCCTTTTGCGGGCCATGCGTTCATCAATCATGTTGGTCGATCGGACAAGAAGCGTGCTTAGCGGCCAAAATATTTTTCTCAGGAAAAGAAGAGGTGATACCATAAGGCAGGCCATCTTCACAGAATACTGGGCAGCATAAACCTTTGGCAGCACCTCAGCAAAAACCAGAATGATGAATGTTATAAAAATTACCTGCACAATAAAACCAAGCACTGCCTGCTCCGAAAAATCGAACAGGCTGCTGAACACCATGGCCGAAATAATGATAATGGCAATATTGATCACATTGTTGGCTATAAGAATGCTGGCCAGGAGTCTCTTGGGCTTTTCTAGCAAAGCAAGAATACCTTTGCTGGCAGCGTTCTGCCGTTTACGAAGTTCTTCCAACTGATTGTGCGTCAGCGAAAAGAAGGCAACTTCTGAGCCGGAAATAAAAGCGGAGAAGACCAACAACACCAGCATGGCGAGTATGCCGAACAAGGCATTGGCCGGAATGGTATCAATAAATAAGAGCAGGGGTGAGAAGCAACAAGAATAAGGGTCAGGTGTATCTTCCAAGGTTCAATCAAAGCTTTGTTTCACGGCAAAATTAATACAAATTTTGGCATGCTTCCAAAAATTATTAAACTGCTGTAAAACAGATTATGGAGCTTCACATCGTCTGCTCTGTTATTAAAGGCAAATTGACTAATTTTGTGTTGAATCAACTTTGAATACTTCCCCCGCCAATGAGCCTGAAAACAAAACTGATGAAACCATCGGGCATCCGAATCTTATTGTTCTTTCTTCTGGTATTTCAGACCATCTCGCTTTTGGCTCAGGATTACATGCTGGCAGGCCGGGTGGTTGACCAGCAAACACGCGAACCCCTGGCATTTGTCAACATTGTGATTGATGGCACCCGGCAGGGAGGAGTTACCGATATTGACGGGTTCTTCCAACTCACTCATTCTCAACCCATCGAAAGAATTATTCTGTCGTATGTAGGATACTACCAAAAGGTTTTTGAAACGGAGCCCGGGAGAGACCTTCAATGGGTTGAAATGCAGCGCCGACTCATTGAACTGGCTGTAGTGGAGGTATTTCCGGGCGAAAACCCCGCCCACCGGATCATCGAAAACGCCATAGCCCAGCGCGATCGCAACAACCCCGAAAAACTGGGATCGTTTTCGTACGAATCGTACAACAAATTTGTTTTCACGGGCGAGTTTGACCGAGCAAGCCCTGAACTACCGGGTCTGGCCTTGGCCGATACCATAAGCGGAAGGCTGGAGCGTTTCCTTGATGAGCGCCATTTCATGATAATGGAAACCGTTACCGAAAGGCGTTTCCGTTACCCCTCGCGAAATACCGAAACGGTGCTGGCATCGCGTATATCAGGTTTCGAGAACCCTGTGCTTGCACTTATGGCCACCCAGTTTCAGTCGTTTTCCTTTTACGAAGACCATATTATCATCTCCGGTCAGAGCTACCTCAGCCCGCTCAGCCCAGGCAGCACCAGCCGCTATTTCTTTCTGCTCGAGGATACCACCTTTACCCAAACCGACACGGTTTTCATTATTTCGTTCCGGCCTTCGCGCGGCCGCAACTTCGAAGGCCTCTCAGGGGTTTTTTATATTAACAGCAATGGCTGGGCCGTGCAAAACGTGATAGCTGAGCCCGCTCGTCAGCAGGGCAATTCGAGGGTGAGGATACAGCAAATGTATGAACTCATCGACGGCAGGAGTTGGTTTCCTACTCAACTCAACACCGACGTGGAAATCCTCAACGTGCCCAACATCAATCACTTCAGACTGCTGGGGCTGGGGCGCACCTATCTGCGAAACATAAAGCTGGAACCGAACCTGACCCGGAGGGATCTCTCATCTTATGCCATTGAGTTCTCGCCAAATACCATTGTGCGCGACCCTGACTTCTGGATCCGAAACCGCCCCGACAGCCTCAGTCTGCGCGAAGAACTCACCTACGCCTACCTCGACAGCATGGGGCAAAAGCAAAACCTCGACCGCCAGCTCGATCGCGTTGAAGCCCTGATTGGCGGTGCCTTCCGGCGGGGCATTTTTGACGTGGAGCTGAAGCATCTGATAGGTTTTAACGATCAGGAAGGCTGGCGTCCGGGGCTGGGGCTGAGCACCAACAGCAACCTGTCAAACCGGTTTAGCATCCACGGAAATATCGGGTATGGACTGAAAAGCGAAACCTTACGCTACGGCTGGGGCGGGGAGGTACTGCTCGACAGAATGACCAATTTCAGGCTGGGCTACGACTTTTACTGGGACTTCCTGGAACGGGGCGGATCATTTTTCCTTGAAAACACGACCCTGTGGAGCCCTTACAACATACGACGATATTTCTGGCGCGACATGGACATGCTGCGGCGGCACCGTGCATGGCTGGGCTTGCGTACCTTCAGGAATTTTCTTACTGTGCAGGCTTTCGTAAGCGACGAAAACCAGAAGTCGAACCCAAACTACATCTATTTGCCTGCTGCCCTTGATGAAAATGCTCCAGCCAATCAATTCCGTTTTTTCGAAACCGGCCTGATGATGCGCCTGGCCGTTGGCGAGCAATTTGTGCTTACTCCTACGCGCAGCCTGGCTTTCGGAACGGACTTTCCGGTAGTGTACCTCAACCTTTCCAAAGGCTGGAGCGATGTCTTTAACGGAAACCACGACTACTGGCGAGCCGAAATGAAGTTCGAAAGGCGCTTCCGCATAAAAATGGCTGGCATACAGAAGTGGGTGCTTCAGGCAGGATATGTGCACGGCGACCCGCCATGGCCCAAGCTGTTCACAGGACAGGCCTCCTACCGGCGCTTCGCCGTTTCGGCACCCCAGAGCTTTGCCACCATGCGCATGGCCGAGTTTGTTTCCGACCGATATATAAACCTGTTCTTCTACCACAACTTCGAGAAATTGCTCTGGAACCGGCCCGGCTTTGCACCGGGGCTGGTATTGCTCACCAATATTGGATTGGGCTCGCTGGGCAAACCAAACCTGCACGCTGGCTATGAAATAAAAAGCATGGAGAAGGGGTATTTCGAATCGGGCTTTGCCATTACCGACCTCATCGGCTCGGGCCTTACCAGCCTGGGCGTGGAGTTTATGTATCGATACGGGCCCTATGCTCTCCCCGATTTCAAAGACAATTTTTCACTTCGGCTGAGCTATTCGTTTATGTTCAGATAGGGAAGTGTTATCATTGTTGTCAGGTTGTCGGGTTGTCAGTTGCGAACCATTCTGCATAAGATGTGGCCGTTTCGTGCAGGCGCAGCGAGTGCAGACTCACATTGGCGGGTAAAAGGGCTTTGATGCGGGCGGCAAAATCAACAACCATGTTTTCGCAGGTAGGCTGATAAGGTAAGGCCACCACGCGACCGAACATCTGGTTGGTTTCGGAAAGTTCCTTGTGCGGTGTATTGGCATTTACCATCAGGGCATGGTCGAGTGGGCCAACCACCGTATCGTGCACAATCTTTTTCAGTTGAGAAAAATCCATGACCATGCCCGATTTGGGATTGTCGGGATCATCAATGGGGCTACCTATAATGGTAACAGCGAGAATATAGCTGTGGCCGTGAATATTCCGGCAAAGCCCATCGTAATTCCAAAGTGCATGGGCGGCTTCGAAGCGAAACTCCTTGGTGATTCTTATTACTGGTAATTTTCCCATAAAAATGGCTGAGGCTAAGAATTAAAATTTGATAGTGTAAGAATAAGTTTCGGGCTTCTTTTCCGCAGGCTTTCCACCTTCAGATTTTTTTTCGCCGGAAGGCTTTTCTGTTTTTTTGCTGGTGGTGTAAACCATATTCATCTTGGTTGGTTTTGGCTTTCGCGGAAGCCTGAAGGGAATTTTCATGCGCGAATTGCTGGTAACACGCACTCCCCGGTTTTTCACGGCTTCGTATTTGAGCATGCTTACAAGCCGCAGGGCTTCCTCGTCGCAGCCATAGCCAATGCCGTGCTCCACCACTGCATCGAACACTTCGCCCAGGCCCGAGACCTTGTATTTGACAATGACATCGCCCTCCACCTTGTTTTCGAGTGCCTGCGCTGGATACGTCAGATTTTCCTTGAAAAACTTTTTCAGCACCTCCTTGCCTCCATCGAGCCGGGGCATTTTCAGGAATTTCTTTTTCTTTTCCATCAGAATAAAATTAATCAAAATCCCCTTTACTGCAACCCCTCAAAAAGCATTAAAAAAGGCTGTCTCAATTGTAGGATTGAGACAGCCTGCCCTTTGTGCCGGGAAATTATCTATTCTGCGTTAATAGGGTTAGTCAGGTCGAAGGCAGCCTCGAAGCGAAGAACGCCCCCACGGGTAAGCCTGTAGGTGAGTTTTGAGAAATCTTCGGCAATCTCAACAGTCCATTCGTTGGTGCAGGCGTAAGGGATGAGCTCGCAGGTGTACTCGTCGGCCGGGAAGTACTGCACCAATGGAGTTCCCTGATCGGTAGCATAACCACCATACATGGTCACTTCATCTGGAGTGCCGTCTTCGTGGCGGTGGTCGTGGCGGAAACGCAGCTTGCCGTCCTCCACCAGGAACATCCAGGTGCGTGAGTGGTCTTCCGAAAGGTGGAAGGGGATGTATACCCGGTCATTCTCGCAAACGGTCACATGCATTACAAAGTCGAGGTGACTCCAGCTTTCGCTGCTTTCAATCATATACACCTCTTCGCCGGCAAACGACTGCCCGCAAAGGCTGGCCAGGTTGTTGAAAAAGGCTTGCTGGTTGGCATCGAGCAAGAGTTCCATGGTAAGCACCTCGGCTTCTTCGGCCGCTTGCTGACGCGGACCACATGCTGCTGCCAGCAATGCAATAGCTAACATTGGTAAAAGTTTTCTGATCATTGTTTTGGTTTTAATGAGTAATTATGACGAATCAACAAAAGTTTTTAAAGGATGCAGGAACAAAGATAACAAATCGGCATAAACTGCCCTGATCTTTTTTTGCAACTTGCAGTATTTGTTTATTTTACAAAAAATCGGTAGGGTTTGGGAAATCTGTTATTTTTGCAAATTCAACATGTAAACCATAACCATTAATATTTATGAGAAAATTCCATTTCCTAACCGCTTTACTTGTTTTAACCCTTTTGGCAGGATTTAGCCACAGGGCAAATTCCTGCACCAACGTGCTGGTTTCGCGCGGCGCCAGCGCTGATGGCAGCGTAATGATCAGCTACCTTGCCGATGCCGGCGGGTTCATGGATCCCCTGTATTTTCATCCGGCCATGCAGCATGCCCCGGGCGACTCCATCGAAATCTATGAGTGGGATACCGGCAAACTGCTTGGCCGCATTCCCCAGGTGCTGCACACCTATAAGGTGATCGGCAACATGAACGAGCACCAGGTGGCCATTGGCGAAACCACCTTTACCGGCCGCCGCGAGCTCACCACACCAAACGGCATTATGGACTACGGCAGCCTGATGTACCTGGCACTTCAGCGCGCCAAAACCGCCCGCGAGGCCATTAAGATCATGACCGACCTGGTGGAGGAATACGGCTATGCCAGCACCGGCGAGTCGTTCTCTATCGCCGACAAAGAGGAGGCCTGGATGCTCGAACTGATCGGCAAGGGCGAATATGGCAAGGGTGCCGTATGGGTAGCCGCCCGCGTGCCCGAAGGTTATATTGCCGCCCATGCCAACATGGCCCGCATCCGCAAAATCGACTGGAACGATACCCAGAACTGGATGTGGAGCCAGGACGTGGTTGACTTTGCCCGCGAACAGGGCTGGTTCAGTGGCCGCGACCGCGATTTCAACTTTGCCGATACCTATAACCCGGCCAACTGCCGCTCGCTGCTTTTCTGCGAAGGCCGCGTTTGGAGTGTTTACCGCAGGGCTGCGCCCTCGCAGAATTTCTCCGACGAGTTCTGGCGTTGTGTGGAAGGTGCCGAAGCCTATCCCCTGTTCATTAAGCCCGACCAGAAAATCACCGTGCAGGATATGATGGGTCTGGTGCGCGACCATTTTCAGGACACCCCCTACGACCTGACCAAGAGCGTGGCTGCCGGCCCCCATGGTTTACCCTACCGCTGGCGCCCCCTTACCTTTAAACTCGAAGGCGACGACACTGACTATGGTTACGAAAGACCCATTTCGCAGCAGCAAACCGGATTTTCGTTCGTATCGCAAAGCCGTAACTGGCTTCCCAACGATATTGGCGGCATTTTCTGGTATGGTGTAGACGATACTTACTCCACCTGCTATATGCCCCTTTATATGGGTATGGAAAAAGCTCCCGTAAGCCTCACCACCGGCGACATTAATAAGTTTGAATGGGAATCAGCGTTCTGGGTATTTAACCTGGTGGCCAATTATGCTTATGGCCTGTATGAATACATGATCGTTGACATTCAAAAAGTGCAGAAAGAACTGGAAGACCGCTCAGTGGCCATGACCAAAGCCGTTGATCAGGGCGCCCTTTTTCTGAAAGACCAGCCCGAGCTGATGCGCAACTATCTGACCGACTTCTCTGTAAACAACTCAGAATACGTTGTTGAGCGCTGGCGCGAACTGGGCTACTACCTTTTCACCAAATACAACGACCGCTACATAAACGATGTGGGCGGGCCCAGGCCCTACCCGCGTGGCGTGGGTTATCCCGAATGGTTCAACCGCAAAGCGGTGGAAGAACGCCCCGGGTATTACGATATCAGATGGCGCAAGCAAGGCGAACCAACGCATTAAACATTTAATAGTAAACATAAGGCCGTCTAATCAACGGCCTTTTTTTGGGGGTTTCTAACTTCGGGCTTCCGTCTTCGGACTGCCGCCTTCCCACTTTTTCGTAAGTTTGCCTGATATTTGTCATTATGGTTCAAAAACCCCTGCTATCTGTTGAAAACCTTTCGGTAGAATTTACTACCGACGAGGGTTTGGTAAAGGCGGTGCAAAACGTAAGTTTTGATCTGGCCCGGGGGCAGACGCTTGGGATTGTAGGCGAATCGGGCTCTGGAAAGTCAGTAACAGCCCTTGCCATTATGGGATTGCTGAGCAAATCGAATGCCCGGGTCACATCGGGCCATGTATGGTTCGAACACCCCGAACTTGGCCGCACCGACCTGCTAAAGCTCAGTGAAGAGCAAATGCAAAAGATCAGGGGCCGCCATATGGGCATGATCTTCCAGGAGCCCATGACCTCGCTCAACCCCGTGAAGCGATGCGGGGATCAGGTGGAAGAAGTGCTGCTATGGCACCGGCAGGCAAGCCCCTCCGAAGCCAGGCGCCGGGTGCTCAAGCTTTTCGAAGAAGTTAAACTACCACAACCCCTAAGGATTCTAAAGGCCTATCCCCATCAGCTTTCGGGCGGGCAGCGCCAAAGGGTAATGATTGCTATGGCCATGGCCTGCAACCCACTGCTGCTGATCGCCGACGAGCCCACCACCGCCCTTGATGTTACTGTTCAGAACAGCATCCTTGACCTAATGCAGCATCTGCAGCAAAGCCACGGCATGTCGGTAATTTTTATTACGCACGACCTGGGTGTGGTGGCCCGCATTGCCAGCCAGGCAGCAGTCATGCTCAAGGGCAGCCTGGTGGAGTATGGCGAAACCACCAAAATTTTTCAGCAAGCCACTCACCCCTACACAAAGGCCTTGATTGCCTGCCGCCCCGGCACTTCGAGCCGGCCACTGCGGCTACCGGTGGTATCAGACTTTTTGCAGGAAGGTTCTTCTGGCCCGCAAATAATTTCAGAGGAGTTCACAGAAAGGCAGAAACGCCATCAGCGGATTTATGCCCAAAAGCCTATCCTTGAGATTCATTCGCTAAAAACCAGTTTTGTAACCAAACGAAGTTTTTTGGGGCGGCCACTACAGCACCATGATGCCGTTGACAACATCAGCTTTTCGGTGTATCAGGGCGAGACGCTTGGCCTGGTGGGCGAATCGGGCTGCGGAAAAACAACGCTGGGCCGCAGCATTATGCGGCTGATTGAGCCTTCAGGGGGGCAAGTCATTTATAAAGGCACCGACCTGTCCACGCTTTCCGTTTCAGCGCTGAAAAAATTTCGCCCCCGCCTTCAGATCATTTTCCAGGATCCTTACTCGTCGCTTACCCCTGGCATGGCCATCGGCAAAGCCATAATGGAGCCCATGCGGGTGCACGACATCCTGGAAAACGACCAGCAACGAAAGAAAAAAGTGCTGGGTCTGCTCGAAAGGGTAGGATTGAAAGAAAACCATTTCAACCGCTATCCCCACGAGTTTTCGGGCGGACAGCGGCAGCGCATTGCCATTGCCAGGGCGCTTGCCCTCGCCCCAGAGTTTATCATTTGCGACGAGTCGGTGTCGGCCCTCGATGTGTCGGTGCAGGCCCAGGTGCTCAACCTGCTAAACGAACTGAAAGAAGATTTTGGCCTGACCTATATTTTCATTTCGCACGACCTGTCCGTAGTAAAATACATGGCCGACCGCATTATTGTTATGAAAAACGGACAAATGGTGGAAATGGCCGAGGCCGACGCCCTTTATCAAAACCCCTCCCAGGAATACACCCGCACACTCATCAGTTCCATCCCCGAAGCCCTAGCTTAGAAAAATCTTATTTTTCCCCGAAAGGGGCTGAAAAAACAGACAGGTTATTCGCACGGGTAAAAAACCACGTATTTTACCTGTATAATTAGGGTATTTACCATATTGGGGCCCTATGCACCCAGACGTAAATTTGTTTCAATTCATGGAATAAATTAAAGTGCGTATTTACATGCAACATCTTTTACTCCTGAGATGAAATTTGCAGCAGCCCGGCTGACCTCCCCCTTGCCAGTCAGTTGCTGAAAAACATCAAAGAATTATGAAATCTCCCAAAAAATCATCAAACCCTAAAAAGAGTATTGATATGCTGTCCGACAAAGAACTAAAGTACCTCGAAGATCTCGAGAAGAACAAAGATGTGATTTATCTGCTCAATACCCGCGAATGTGAATTGATAGCGCGGCTTATTCGAAGTTACAAGGAAATTAAACGCCAGCTTACGGCGATTCAAATCAACAAGGAGTAATAGGTGGTCGAAATCATGTAAACCAACGCAGATGACCTATAAAGACATCATCCTTAAACTGCTCAAGAGCAGGGAGGACCTGATCTGTATCGAGGACCACCTGATGAATGATTTCAGAGAAAACGGCAACTCAAACATTAGTTTTTCGGACTGGTGTTCCAAAAACCAGATTGTTTGCCGCAGGGTTCACGAAGAAAAGCCTCCCAAGCTCCACCTGAAAAGGTCGGGCATGTTAATGAACATGACCTGAACAGCGCAGAAAAAAATTAAAACGTATTGATTGATCCGGCAGCGTTCCGGACAATTGCCTCCCCTCCTCCCCGGAAAAAGACAGCCACCAGGTCAGCGACCTGGTGGCTGGTTTGCTTTATTACCTGCTTACCACAAAGCTAATTGATTTCCGAAAGCCTGCGCCCAGGCTAATGGTTGCTGTATATGCGCCGCTTTTCCAGCCGGACAATGGAAGGATTTGCTGATCGCAGGCCTGGTGAACCGGCATTGTGAAAACCAACAGGCCCCTGGCATCGCGAAATTCTATGTTGCCTTTTATCTCCCTGTCGGTTTCAAGGCACCAGCTAAGGGTAATGTATTCTCTTGCCGGGCTCGGAAAAAGGGCAAACTTCAACTCGCTTTCCGATTCGCCGGGGGCCAAAAATGGCGCCGGAGGCAGGATTGGGGCCGACATGGCTTCAACCTCTTCGGAGGGGTATAATATGGGCTCTTCGTATTCGATGGCGTGGTTGAGCATAAGCAATGATAAGGCCTTACCTGCCACGCGCGGGGTGGCTTCCAGGTAACCTTCCAGTTGTTGCAAGGCCTCTTCTGGCAAACCGGAATAGCCCGGGTAGTCTGCATGGGGCCATTGGGCCAGCAGGGCATAAAAATCCAGGTAATCCTGGTGGGCTTGCCATGCTTCTTCATGCGTAATGTCGAAGCTTTGTTCAATTTGGCTAAGGAGCTGGTTACCCGTTGTAAAATCGCTTTTTGAAAATTGTAACTCAGCCAAAAGGTATTGGTAGCGAATGTCGTTGGTTTGGGCCAGCAATGCTTCAACAGCGGGGGCATTCCCGAAGCCGGCACGCTCATGTACAATTCCCTGGATAATTTGGTTCAGAGCCTGATCGTGACGGGTTTTCTGATAGGCCATAAATTGTTCGGCAATTTCTTTCTGGCCAAAGTGGAAAAGCCCATTGTCAATCTGCCAGCGCATATAGGCCGGAAGCTGATCGGCACGCGCATCAAGGGCTTCCTGTACCGCTTCTGATTTGGCAGTCTGGGGGTTTATTAACATCACATCGCGTATCATGGCCTTGTTAAAACCTTCTTCTTTGGCGCCAAGGGCCGTAAGCACCTGGTCAGAAAGATAGGGCGAGGTTTGCATCAGGCTCTGGTAAGTGTACCAGGCATCGCCCGTATTTGCCATTTCAACCTGCTGGGTTGTCATCTCCGTGTTGCCCTGATCAACCATGTCCTGAAGTTGCTGAGAGGTAGTTTCGAAAAGGCTGTGTGCATTTTGTTTCTCGGCAAGTAATTCTGGATAGGATTCAGAGCGGGTTTTTGCAGGGCAGGAGGCTTCGTAGTTGTAAAACAAGTCAGGCGATTCGTAAAAGAAAATTTTACTGCTATAAATGGCAGGTTTTACTCGTGGCTCAGACTGTACGTTGTGGTGAAAATATGAGATATTAGCGCATTGGTTTACAAAATTCGAAATCAGTATGGGGCTGTTATTGCCAAACAAATTACCGGCAAGGGTTGATGTGCTGGGGCTTCCTGCATATCCCTGCAATTGCCTGATGCCTTCAGGTTTTGACTGGGTACCCGGCACCACAAAAATATCATAGGCATTGTCATAAAAAATGTTACACTTAATCTGTAACCCTGATCCAAGATTCTCGCCCCTGTTTTTTCCAATAGCCTCAATGCCTATGGTAAAATTACTAAAGGTATTGCGATAAATTTCGTTTTGAAAAATCCCAGTATTCCTTGCAATCAACCCCAGACTTCCGCAAGTGGTATTTCCGGTTGAGCTACTGCTTAAAACGTTGTTCTCAACAGTAAACATGGAAGAATTGTCAATATAAATGCCATAGGTATCTGCACAACGCTGCCCGGCATATGTATAACCGGGAGCTATATTAAAAGTATTGCCCACAATGAAGGCGTTATCAATGGCGTTAAAGAAAATGCCTCTGTATGTTGAGAAAGAAGAATTATTAACCGAAAAGGTTCGGTTTGGTACTTCCGTTGATGAATGAATACCATATTTAAGGCCGTCAAAATTACAGTTTTTAACCGAGAAACCCGCCGAAATGGAATAAATTCCATCTCGTGCCTGGCGGTAAGCCTGGAAATCTAAATTCTGGCGTTCATCAACAAAATTGCATCCGGTAAAATTAACTCCGTTAACATCCCAAATGGTAACGTTTCCCCAGTGTACATTATGCAGGGTTTGTTCATCGGTAATAAAATTACAATTGGTAAAATACGAAATGGTGGGTATTTCCTGGCCCTGGTCATTAGTGTTCTTGTAGTTCATAAATTCTACATTACGCCAGTTGTTGCGAAAAGTGGAGTTGGTAGCCTGAATAATACCTCCGTTGGTATGCCAGGCCTCTCCAAATCCCCTTAATCTAACTCCGTATTCCGAGTTTTCAATCACCGCTCCGTTTTCCATAATTACCGCCCCCTGGTTTTCGAACGTCTGAGGCTTGGTTCGGTCGCCTACTACGTAAATACCGCGCCAGGGTGAATCGTGCGCAGATGTAATAATACCCCCATCAATTACTAACAAAGCTCCTGGTTCAACAATAATTTTGCCGTTAACTCCAATTTTCATTTGCCCTGAAACCAAGGCCTCACCACCTGGTTCAATAATTATTTGGTTATTTTTTTCCATTATCAATTCACCTTCTGTAACAAGTTTACCACCACTTTTTATAATTATTTTAGTAGAAGGATGTAAAGTTAGTCCACAGGTGATGTAGAGAGTATTCCCGTTTTCAACAACAATATCACGAAATGTTTTACCATTAAAATCAAAATAAAAATCGTTTGCAATAAACCATGGACTTGAAATATATGTTTCTTCTGTTACAAAGTTTCGAATGTTAGAAATAGATAAATGCCGATGCATTTTGCCTAATTCAATTGGAAAAAAAGTTCTGTGAAAGGCTCCACCAGAAGGATTCATAATTGACCAGTTACAGTTAAATATGTGAAACAGGTTAAACGAATGCCCTAATTCATGGGCTAAAGTTTTACTGGTCCCTGAAATAAACCAACCCCTAATCATGGTTTCCCAAGGATGATTATAAATTTGGGTAGCGTAATGCTTCATCCAAAAATACTTGGTAAAAAGATTTGGCATGTGAATTTTCGAACTTCTTTCCAAATTACTTAAAGAAGGCATTTGAGAGCAAGCCCAGTTTATTGGCCCTGGTTCTTGTGTAGTTGAATTAATAACTAAATCATTATAATACCATTCAGTTTCAGTAAAAAAAATATTAATTCCTTTTGCAATTGTATCATTGTTAAAAATAAAATCGTCTAAATAATTTAAATACCAATTTTGGCCTGGGCAATTAAAAGAAGAATTATCATTTTCATTATTCCACCCAAATTCATCTCTAATAAATACTAAGTTTGAAACAAACTGAATTTTTGATGTTGGAATAAATCCCTCGCTTGTATAACAGTATGGTTCATTGGGGTTAATAAGCTCATCATAGATTAAGTTTAAAGAAGAAATAATGTCATTAATTAGTGAAAGATGCTCCAAGCTATCTTTAGAGAACATTCCGCTTCCGTCATTTTTTTGTAAAAAAATGAAATTAACCCTAACAAACTTAATTTCGTCTAAAACGGTTGGAATATATAAAGAATCATTATAAAAGTAGGGGGATAGATTTGGACAAGAAATAGTTATTGATTGATTCTCATAATTCGGTTCAATTGTCAAATCATTCATTAATTCGGGAGGTATTGGCGGAATAAAAGCCAAGAAGAAAATACATCTAAATGCAAAAAACCCGATTTTGAAATTTTTTTTCATAACTTTTTTTTGTTAATAATTCATTTTCAACAATTTAGTTTCTAGGAAAATTTAAATTTCAATTGAGTTTCAAAAACTTGGAATAAAAAATAATTGAATTTTTCTTTTCCTGAACAGTAACAATATAAAATCCAGACATTAGACTTGAAACATTGATGGTATCTTGAATATTGATGGTGCCCGTTAAAACAATTTCTCCTAATAGGTTAGTAATAATAAAATCAACTTCATTTTTTTGAAAAAGACCATTGTTGCATGAAAAAGAAAATGAATTAGTAACAGGGTTTGGGCAAATCTTCCAATCAAAAGAAAAGTTTATTTCCTTTATTGATACTGGGTAAACTTCATCACAATCGGCAATGGCTGGCTTATATAAAATTACTTCGTTTTCTAAATAGCACCGCAAACCGTCAATAAAGTCAGAATCGCAAGCAACTCCCTGACAGTTATAGAAAAAATCGCTTGGAAACATATTTCTGGTATGACCTATGCCTTCTATAACACCCCCGGTAAAAAAATTATTTTCATCACTGATATAAAGGATTTTTCTCTCCTGTGAATTAATAATAATGGTTGAAGTAGAGTCAACCGTAACCAAAAGGGTGCAGTCTAAAACCTGAATTTCCCATGAACCTCCGGTTTCGGCCGCAAAATCATACAAAATGGTAAAATCATCAAGGTGTTCATTAAACCAGTAAACTTTTTGTTCATCAGCATATAAATAT
Organism: Bacteroidales bacterium; assembly: GCA_019429365.1. Lineage (GTDB taxonomy): Bacteria > Bacteroidota > Bacteroidia > Bacteroidales > UBA7960 > UBA7960. The sequence goes on from JAHYJD010000027.1 coordinate 32,268, forward strand.
TCCAAAGTGGTTCCCATGTTATCGCAAATATCAATGTCACCTGAATTTGATTTTTCAAGGATTACGCACACCTGATTATTGATTAGGGTATCTCTGACAGCTTTGATATGCTGAAATCCAACAACGCAAGGAAGGCAGCCTATAAAGGGCTTAATTTCGTAATACCATTCTGCATTGTTATTCAGCAGATTCTGGAAATCTTGGCCGTATGCCTTTGAAGCGTTATTGCAATTGAAAAGAAGCAATAACAGTAAAGCAAGAAAGAAAAACGGAGTTCTGCGTGCGTTCATAGCTCAGATGGTTAAATGTTTCAAAAACTTTTGATCTATAATACCAGTTGGATTCATGATTCGCAATAGATAAAACCCCGGCTGCAAGGCCTTTACATCTAACTTAAACTCATTACCGCAATGCACTTCCTGAAAAAGCAGCCTGCCGCTCAGGTCGAAAATACTTATGGTGTGGCAATCGTGAAAGTTATCGGGCAAGGAAATATTCAACTCATTGCGGGCGGGATTGGGGTAGCAATGAATGGGGTTGGCCGCCAATTCTGAGACGCTTGAAGTCCAATAAACCTCACAGGTATCTTCCATTAAGGCATAAAGTTTTGTTTCACCTTCAAAATAGCAAAGCAAATCAAGGGAAAATGAAATTGTTTGTAATTGATAGCAAGCGGGAAATGGCATACCATTCAGGCTTCCAATACCTTCAATCCATTGATCATTATTTTGTGCATATCCTCCAATGGGGCTTAAATTCCATACCTTTCTTTCCGAGCCATTCAGTAAGCTGACGGAACTTGTTGATGAAACAACATATGTATTCCAAAACTCCGGGCAGGTGTACATACCGAATACTTCCACGGTATCGCCCGATTCAATGGAAAAGTCGTACAACAACCTGTCTTTTATCGTAAAAAACGGTTCAGTTGCTTCATAATCCCTGAAATAAACCTTGCGTTCCAAGGTATCTTCCCGGATAAAACCGACCGTACCGTTTGGAAAGTAACCAGTGCTATTCGGGTTGTTCGCAATCACCGTATTATAAACAGTATCATTGATAATGGTATCATTTTCAGCTATCCAAAAATCAATAGTATTCTTTATCGCCGGCGAACCGCCATAGGCATACCATGTCACCATGACATTCCATTGCTTGGAAGCATCAATCAAAGGCACATAATCTTGCCCAAACACCCTGGTTGAATCGCATAAGGAGAAAAAGCACAAAACTGCCGCAGCCAATAATGCAATGCGGTTTGGTAGTTTAGTTTTCATCCGTAAATAACTTAAATTAAGGTCGGATGGAACTCGCATGAGGAATTTACATCTATGGTTGTGTTTAACAATGCATGCTCGTTTCATAACACTTAGTCTTTTTGATTTGGTTATTCCTTTGCCCGTATCCATAGCCCAAGCCGGTTTGGCAAAGGCCCGTTTCAAAAATTCATTTATTTTTCTGCAAATAACGAAAAAAAACTTTGCAAAGCAAGTTTTATCGTAACATTTTGGTTGCTTAAATGATTTTGAAAAAGTTTGCACAAAGGAGCGTTACCTTTGCTGAAACAAACCGCCTGGTTAAGGTGGGAAAAAAGAGGGATAATTTGACGCATTATCCGGGCTGGTTTAGGGTTAAAGGGCGGGGCCTCGGCTTCAACACGAAGGACAAGACAAAGCAAGGCGTTTATGGCAACGGACCGTAAGATTATTAAACCCAAAGCAATATGAAAACAATTCATTTAATCCAGAGAGCAAAAAAAGTCAGCAAAAGAATGCTTTCATTGTCGCTCATTTTGTTTTTAATGTTTAGCTGCAATAAAAATGAAAACTTTTCGGAAAAAGTTGAATTAGTATCTCCTGAAGGATATGTTCTTGCAGAAAGCCTTGATGAATTACTTACACTTTTGGATTTAAGCAAAGGCAGTAAAATAGTTGATGTTTCTTTTATGGAAACTGACCAGGCTGTTATGGGTTTTGTAACTTACACAGGAGAAGATGGAATTACAAATACTGTTGGAATTGGAAGCGGCAACATAAATTATGAAGCAGAACGTTTAATCGTTCAAAGAGGCTTAAAATCGTCAAAAGACAAGGTCACGGTGAGTTGTTCCGGTTGTGAGAACTGCAGGGTTATGGGGACGATTTACCCAGATGGCACTATGACAGTTAATTGTGAAAGTAGTTGCTGCACCATGACCATAGAAGGAGGAACAGAAATTAAACCGGTAGATCCTTAAGAAACTTCGCAAATAACCTGAAAGTTCGCAAATACATTACAGCTTTGGCAGTAAGCTAATAATTTTTGATTGCGGTAAAACAGGTTTTCTTTCCGCAAATAATACATCCAATGCCTGCCAACAGGCAATCAATGCCGGAAAACGAAAAAAGGTAAGAAATAACCAGCCACCAGGTCAGTGACCTGGTGGCTGGTTATTTTATTGCATAAGAACCCTATCAGGCCATCAGGCTCTCAATGTCGGCCACAGTTTTAGGAATTGCAGGGCCCAAAATCCTGTAACCATCCTCGGTCACCAGCACATCGTCTTCAATGCGAATGCCGCCAAAGCCGATATATTCCTTCACCTTGTCGTAATTGATAAACTCGGTGAATTTCCCTTCCTGTTCCCACTTTTCAATCAGGGCCGGAATGAAATAGATACCCGGCTCAACGGTGAGCACAAATCCTGGCTTCAGCCGTTTACCAAGACGCAAGTAGGCAGTGCCGAAAAGATCTGAGCGCTTCACTTCGTCATCATAGCCTACATAGTTTTCGCCCAGGTCTTCCATGTCGTGCACATCGAGCCCCATCATATGGCCCAGGCCGTGGGGCATGAACAGCGCGGTGGCGGCCTGCTCGGCAGCCTGCGGAATATTGCCTTTCATAAGGCCAAGCTTTTTCAGTCCTTCGCCAATAATATTAATGGCCAGCATGTGAATGCTCTTGAAAGTAACGCCCGGCCTAATGGCCTCAATGGCTTTCACATTGGCTTCGAGCACAATCTCATAGATCTCTTTCTGGCGCTGGCTGAACTTGCCGCCCACAGGAACGGTGCGGGTATGGTCGCTGGCATAACGCATGGGCGTTTCGCAACCCGTATCGACCAGCAGCAGATCGCCGGCCTCCAGCTTGTTGCTGTGGTCGTGGTTGTGCAGGGTCTCCCCGTGCTTGCTAAGGATGATGGGGAAGGAAAGGGTGCCGCCGCCTGCAAGGGCAATGCCTTCGACCACGCCGGCGATTTCACGCTCATACACGCCGGGCTTGGCCATTTTAATGGCAGAGGTGTGCATCTTGTAGCCTGTTTCGATGGCCTTTTCAATTTCGGCAATCTCTTCGGGCTCCTTTATTTCGCGCAGGGCTACAACCGCCTTGATCAGCTCAACGGAGGCTTCGGCCTTGAGCTTGTCAACCGGGATACCCAGCAACTTTTCCATCAGGATTTTGTTCTCCGCACGATAGGGCGGCAGGAAGTGAATCTTTCGGCCCTTATCGCGGGCATTCTTCAGAAATTCGGCCAGCTCGCCGAAAGGCATGCTGTTGGGCACCCCTACCCTGTTGGCTTTGTCTTTTACCAGGGGCTGAGGGCCCATCCAGATAATGTCGTCGATGGAAACATCGTCGCCAAAGAGGTAATCCACCTGGTTGTCGATGTCAAGAATACCGGCCATGCCTTGATGATCGATGCCAAAAAAATACAGGAAATTGCTGTCCTGGCGGAAGTGATAGGTGTTGGCCGGATAGTTCATCGGCACATCCACATTGCCCATTATAAGCACAATGCCGTCCTTGAGGCTTTCCCTTAGTTTCTTTCTGCGGTTTACGTAAGTTTTAGTTTCAAACATAGTATTAGGATTTTAGTGATTGTTTTTTAAGTGTTGTAGTTGTTGTCAGGTTGTCTGGTTGTCAAGCTGTTTGCTTCGTTCTATTTTTGTACTACGCTCCATTTAACCCCAATCAACAATGACAACAACGACAACAACGACAACAATGACAACACTTCTTACCCGTTCATGATCTCTTCGATCTCCTCCACCTCAACGGGCACGTCTGCGGTAAGGTCTTTGGGGCCGTTTCCGGTGATCAGGATGTCGTTTTCGATGCGCACGCCAATGCCTTCTTCTTTGATGTAGATGCCGGGCTCACACGAAAGCAGCATACCAGGTTTAAAGGTCTCGAAGCGATGGCCTTCGTCGTGCACATCGAGGCCCATGAAATGGGAGGTGCCGTGCGGGAAATATTTTTTTACGGCGGGATTGGCCGGATCCTGTTTTTCAATGTCGTGACGGGTAATCAGCCCCAGTCCGAGCAATTCCTTTTCCATGATCTTCAT
>JAHYJD010000028.1 GCA_019429365.1 Bacteroidales bacterium
TCATGATAGTCGCTGGTCATTTCCATGCCCAGTGCACCGTGCGGTATCTCGAAAATGGTACAGGCGGTAAAAAAGAGCAACAGCGACACAAGGATATACACCAGCTGGAATGCCTGAAATCCGGCATCTGTAGGGAAATATGACCTTATCAGATCGCCCTTGGGCACCCACCACATAAGCACGAAAAACGCGGCAACCAGTATGCCTCCGACCAACAAGTACGGCCGGCGCCGGCCCCAGCGGGTACGGGTGTTATCAGAGAGGTGTCCGATGATAGGATCGGAAACCGCATCCCAGAGGCGCGGAATAATGAGAATGACACCAAGCCAGAAGGCGCTGAGCCCAAGGCTGATATTCCCCATTAACCCGACAAGGATGCCTGCCACATTGAACAGGGCAATTGGTATTATGCCGCCTGAACCATATGCAGCAAGCTGCGAAAAACGAACACGGTCGTTATTATTGTTTGGTTTTAAAACCCCTGCTTCCTCCTGGTCCATTTGTAAGCATGTGTTATTGAGTTAATAATAAATCACTATCTCTGCCGGAAACTCCCTGACGGATATCTTGTTTTCGCTGAATTCGCTGCTTTCCTTGCCATTAATGGTCACCCTTAATGGCATCCTTGAGCCGTTGAAGTTCCTTATTTCCATTCCGTTTTCCGGTAATTCAACATTGCCGGAGATGGAAAACAGGTATTTCTGCGCTTCCTTCTTTATTGAATATGAAAGATCGCCATGATAGGTTGGCAGGTTTTTGACCGCCATGCCATCAGGGGCGTCTATCCAGTCCTGATAAAGGGCAGCGGCCAGCACCAGCGACTCATCATACTCATTTTCATAAACGAACATGGATCGGATGGCATTAATAAAGTCACTACCAACCCAGGTGTGCGGCATATCGCCGATAAACCGCGGCATACGGTAATCCTCCCAAACCACCTCGGCCCAGTGGTACCAACCCTGCGGGCGAAGATCATCAAGGAAATAGTCGATGAGCTCGTGCGCCCTTTCAGGCTGGTCAAGGATGATGAACGAACCAATAAGCCTTGTTTCGTAAGGAGTGTAATTAACCCATTCAAGATTTCCATCCCTGCGGTTTTTAAAAAATTCATAGTATTTCTCAAACGTGCTGTAAACTTCGGGCCGTGGCAAGTTTTTAAATTCATTACACGGGGTCAGTGCAATAGTGGTAGAAGTCGCATCAAAGTCACCGAGTTCAACAGAGCCGGGAATGTAATCGATACCCCGGGTTTTCATGGCAAGCCGAATGGAGTTATAAAGGTCCTCAGTAAACTTATCCCTTACCTTCTTTGTGCGTTCATAAGCTTCAGGCTCGCCTAGGATCTTCTGAATCTCCACCGCATCTTTAAGCCCTTTAATAATGAAAAAGTTGTCCCAATAGGAGTGCATGGGTTTTTCAGAATATCCCTCGTGGCTAATTGATTCGGGCACGATGCCATAATAAGCCCTGATGCTGTCGTTGCCGTATTTAAAATGGTCGGTTGATCTTTCGGCTATAAGCGATTCTATATAATTAACCGCCATTAATACATTTTCATTCCTTTCTCGAAGGAAAGCAGTATCTCCGGTAAAATTGAAGTACTCGCGAATAAGGTAGATCATTTGCCCGTGGCTGTCATGCTCCGGCACAGGGTCAGGCCCGCGGAAATCGACCACACAGGGCACCTTGCCGCTTTCGTATTGATATTGAGAATACCAGTTGGTGAAGTCCCTCACTTCCTCCACAATGCCTGCCTTTAGCAATGCCGACGAGGTCAGTGAGCCATCGCGAATCCAGCTGCGTTCGTAAGAGCGCGAGCCGGGCTGGATGCCCGCCTTGTCCCTATTGATCAGGATATAAATCAAATTCGAGCGGAAAGCATTCAACATCTGGTCGGCTGATTTGGGAAGGTCGAAATGAATGTGGTTTGTTTTGCTACCCCAAAAACGATTGGTCTCAATAATTTCCTGCCGCACCGATTCATTGGTCAAAACGCGGTAATCGGGTTTGTCCTGGTAAAACGGAACCACCACAAAAAATTCGGTCTTCTCGCCGGGCTCAAGCCGGATGTTGTATTTGACCACCCCGTTTGCAAGCCCATTTGGATCAGAAACTGATTTTCTCCCAGGAAAGGATCCCTTGCGCAGAAAATCGGGCAGGCTGCCGTTGTCGAAAACTCCAGCCACGAAAGCATCGTAAGGTCTTAAACTGCAAATGGTTTTTTCGTCCGCATGAATAAGCCTTCCGGGGATTTCTTCATGCAAGGATTCAATTTTTCCGGCCCCACCGGTAAGGTTCAAAAACTGATAGTAGGGATTTACCTGGTAGGGTCTTATCAACAGGAAAAATTCAAACGCTATGGGAGAGTCAGAGGTGTTTTTAAAGGCGTAGCCGATGTTTAGCCTGGAGTTGACATTGGCTTCTCCGCTTGCAGAGATCCCCGTCGTAAAATGCAGGTCATCCAGGTGCCAGGCCACTGATGGAACAAATTGAAAATCATCAGCATCCTCAAAGAATTCGAGTGACTGGGATGTTTCCACATTAAACCAGTTAAACAATTTGCCACCAAATTTTATCATTGGTTCAATGGAGAATAAGGCCTTATCAACCTCAACCATCCCGTCTTCATTGATCAGGGCTTCCTTCATGTCGTTGTTAACCCCTGTAATTGTCCAGTAAGAAGCCTGCTCCAGAAAATATCGGGGATAATCCCCTTCCGGGGATTGCCCAGCGGTATATTTCAGGAAGTTGTTTATTGTCATTGATTGCTCAATTCCGAGAATATTTATATCAATTACGCCAAATCCTGCCGGATTGTTGCCTTCCAGTAAGTTGATTCTGACGTACCTTGCCTCTGCTTCGGGCAGCCGGATAAAACTATCATCCGATTGATTAGCCCTTACAGAATAGGCCTTCTCCCAGTTTTTCCCGTCGTTTGAAAGCAATACATCGAAAGCCTTTGCAAAACGCTCGCTGAGCCAATTTATCTTCAGACCTCCAAACTCACGCCTGGTTTTAAAGTCGATAAGCAAGTGCTGATTTCTGGCTCCCCGGCTGAGCCAATGGGTATTCTCTGAACCATCAAAAATATTTGCCGCTCCACGATGCCTGGCATTGGAGGAAGCCGTAATGTTGGGCAAGGGATACGTTTCAGGGGCTGGCTCCAGCGGTTCAAAGGTCAGGTTATCAATCCAGATGGTTCCTTTCCCCCCCACAAAAGAAGCAATAGTGAATTCAATACGGTCGATCCGCTTGAGTTCCCGGTGTTCTGTGGGCCCCCAGGCAAACGCAATGTGGCGGGGTCTAATGCGAATTCTTGTCCATTCTTCCGGGAAGTCGAAATTCCGGTTGTTTACCCACCAAACATTTTCGCCGCTGCTGTCAATAAACTTAATTTCAAAATTATTGGAAGGTGATTCGGCCTTAATGTAAAAGGAGAACTCATAATTCTCGGGCAAATCAATGGGGAACCATTTTTGAATCCCCCCATAACCGGTACCTTTTGTAAAATCATAATCAAAGCGGATGGCGTTACCTTTCATCCCTTCTTCGAGCGAAAGGTTCAGTTCAACGCCATCAGACCTGATAAATTCCCATCCACTGGTTGTTTCGAAATCATCGAGAATTTGCTGGCCGTTTAAAGTTGCTACCGGCAAAATGAAATATAAAAATATAGCCTTTGAAAAAAGATTTTTCATGACTTCCAATTTTTCAGGATCAATTTCAATTAACCTTTAGAAAATATCAGCGAGATCTATTTCATGTAATCGAAACCAAGTTTTTTTAATCCTTTCTGAATGACCGGGTCGGGCATTACATAATCCCAAACAAACCCAGTTCTGAAGTTCTCGATCATTATTAGCATAGGGCCCTGAGCGATCCCGATAAAATCATCGTTCACCCAGTCTGCGGTAAGGTTAAAGGCATCATAAAATCCATATTTACCCCAAATTCGGTCTCCGTAATTCCCTATCATTGACTTCGTTGTAGCCAGGACAACATCGGGTGCAAAGGGCAATGACGACAAGGCTGCGTATGGAGCGATGGTTCCATCGTCGAAATAGTTGTAATCTGGCCCTGCGGCTCCCCTTCCGGCATATCCGAGAAACTCCCTGTCGCCGAAATTATAGGTTTCACCCGGCCCATCACTTGCGGTCACTCCCCAGCATAGCTCACCATACCCCACCCAGCCATGTGGATTCTCAATTGCATATTGTTGCTGGGTAAGCGTCGCTCTTCGCGAATTTTCGAAGTAGTCGATTCCGTTTTCTCTCATGGCCTTGTCCCCAAGACCCCTGAAGTCAATGAAAACATGAGAAAACTGGTGTCCAAACAGGGGTGGGAAGGCCACATGATACAGGCCTTCGTAAGGTGTTTTCCATTTATATGTTTCGAGCCAGGCATCGTAGCTCCTTTCAACATTCTCCATGCCTGTACCAGCTGCAAGGATATACAGGAACAAGGCTTCATTATACCCAAACCAGCCCCAGTCAATTAATCCATCCTCGGGTTTCCATCCCATTGAAATAGTATGAGGGTGAGGGCTTCCTTCAGGCATATCAAAGAAATTCCATTCCAACCGTTCAAGCAAACTGCCCGAAAGCTCCCTGATTTTTTTCTCCACGTCGTTGTCAAGCTTGTAATAATTTCTGGAAAAAATTACCCCCATCAATAAAAGACCGGTATCAATGGTTGAGAGTTCGCACTCCCAGACCCGGGTGCCGGTTTCCATGCTAAGGAAATGATAGTAAAATCCTTTGTATCCTGTGGCATTGGTATCGGGGCTTTGGGTGGAGTTATAAAAAAAGTTCAGCGTATTCATGGTTATTTGTGCGGCCTTTTCACGCGTAATCCATCCACGTTCAGCGCCAATGGCAAAAACCGGCAGGCCAAACCCTGTTGAAGCAATACTGGATGGAGACCATTCAGCCGCCCTGTCCTTTACAATTCCCCATTGCGGGTGGTGTTTGTCCATAAAGAACTGAAAGGTTTGCTGTTGGATGGTGTCAAGCATGGCTTCCTGTTCGGCCGACAAAGTATAATCAACCTTTCCAAACGATTTGAACTCAATTTCTTCGGTTCTCTGACAGGATGCCATCGCCAAAACCGCCAAAAAAGCTGCAATGATTTTCATAATTAAGGAGTTATTTGTTTAAAATTTTTGTCAGTATTTTACAGGCAACCCACCCCAGTTTCAGAAAAGATCAAAGCCTGAATAAAGGGTGTTTAAAGGAAACAGCATATTTGTGGCCCGAAATTAATTGGTAAAGCCCAACTTGTCCAAGGCTTCCTGCACTTCGGGAGCCGACATGAACAAGTCCCAGCACAAGCCTGACCTGTAATTCTCAATCATAACCACAATGGGACCCTGATCGATGGCCAGGTAGGTGTTGGCCCACCAACCTTCGCCAGGGTTAAAAGCATCATAAAACCCATAAGGCCCCCAGAGTTTGTCGCCCAACACATAATAGAAATGGCGAAGGGCTTGCATGGATTCCTCGGGCGTAAATGGCATGGACGACAAGGCCGCCGTAGGAGTAATGGTACCATTGTCCCTGGCAGAAGTAGGTTCATGCGCAAGATAACCCCAGGGGTCATCGCTTGCGGTAAGGCCCCAGGAATCTGCACTGTAACCCATATGGTTAAAAGGATTTACAATGCTATGCTGCCGGTTAATGAGCGTATGGTTGACATTCTGTGTCCAGTAATTGGCATACAGGTCACTCAGGTTCGTAGGATCCAGGCCAAGAAATGAGTAATGGGCAAAGAAAAGCGGCCCACCGTAATCATAACCAACCGGAAGCGTAATTCCATAAAAGTTTTTTCCATTAATAATACTTCCGGAACGTGCCCAGCCCTGGTGATATACTGTTGCGTCAACAGGAAAGGTGGTGGACGTGGCGGCCATAAAGTAGGTAATGAGGGCTTCGTTGTAACCTCTAACCTGCATATTCATGTCCCAACCAAAATTGGGGGACCAGTGCCAGTACAATACGTTCTGACCGCCTCTGGTATACCAGTCCCACTCAATTGTTTCGAGCAGGTTGTTGATCTTATTGATCAGGTTGTTTTCAAAAGTGCTTTCAGCATCAAGGTATTGCCTGACTGTAAGAAGCCCGGCTGCCATAAAGGATGTTTCCACCAGGTCGCCTCCATCATCCTTTGCACTAAAGGCGATGGTTTGCCCGGTATTGCCATTCATCCAGTGGGGCCACACGCCATGGAAACGGTCGGCTGTTGTTAAGAAATCTACAATTTGAGCAAGACGGCTTACACCCTCCAATCGGGTAATAAAACCCCGCTCGATGCCGACTAAAATTGCCATTACACCAAAACCACTCCCTCCAATTGTAACGGTGTTACCCGATGTATTTCTCTCACGGGCAAGCCCGCTTACGGGATGGGCAAAGTCCCAAAAATATTTGAACGATTGATCCTGCACGAGGGTTAGTAATTCTTCGTCGCTCAGGGTGGGTAATTTTGGTCTTGGATCCAGTCCTGTTACAAAATGCTTTAAAAACCCGCTGAAGGTATAACCATCGGCCGCCGTCAGGGCAGATGAAATAATGAAGCGGTAGCTTTGGTAATATTCCAATTCAGCAGTATTGGAAAGGGTAACGGTTTTCCGGTCTTCAGAAAGGGTTGCGGAGAAATTCACAGCCGGAAAAAATGAAAATGCAGATTGGTAATTTTCAGGATTTAAACCTTCGTTAAAACTGACGATGAGTTCGATGTTATCAAAGGCAATGTTTTTCAATGGTGCACTTGTGTCCATGTTCAGCCCGTTCAGGGTGATAGATTGTATCAGTAACCTGCCTTGTTCGGTGGTAAATTCAAACGCAATTCCGGGAAAAGTTTCCTTGTTGCTGCCCCTCAGCTTTTCAGAAATTACCAATTGATGGGTTTTCAGGTAATCGAGATGGGCAGCCGGAGTCAGCACAACGGTTTTATTATCGTTGGTAAAGGAGAAACCAACCTGCAATGCACCGGTTTCACCCTCTTTTTTTAAAAGGATGTTTTGTTTAGCCGATGCGGTGTCCACAGGACTGCTGAATTCAATATAAATGCTGCTCGATACTGGAATATTCAGTACATTTTGGTCGGCTTGCAGAAGGGTGCTGCCAGCCCTTGCCCTGATCATCTGCAGGGAGCCTGTTGCAGGATCCGGGCTATCATCCTTGCAAGCCCAGGGAAGAAATAAAATTATCAACAACCAAAAAAGCCTGAACAGTTTTTCCATATTAATTATTAAAAACAGGCAGGGACAGGCCGAAACCCGCCCTGCCTGAAATTAACCAAAACCAACACCTAGGGTTTCTCAGAGTCGTACATCAACAGAATTTCAGTTGGAGATAATACCTTGTGATAAATACGGATATCGTCGAGTTGTCCTTTAAAATGGTTGGCTCCCGGGAAGTCGTATCCACCCCAGGATTCATTAGCCCACATGCTGCCTGCACGCGACTGGATGAAACCAAAGGCCAGGTCATTATTCACGTCAGGCATAGTGCCAGCGTATTTTAAACCCACAACATTGCGATGTGGAGCGTCTGCTGGCCATAAATTGAAGTTTTGGCTTTTCATTTTCTCGCCATTGTAGTAAAGTATGCCAGCCTTGGTAGCGGCATTGTATGTAAAGGTTACATGCAGCCATTTGTTGCTTACCATAGCAACATAGTTTTCAGGTGTGATAGCCTTTGCAAAGTCCCAACCCTGCCAACCACCATTATCGGCGTAGTCAGCGTTGCTCGGGAACCACATGTCCTCACCAATGGTAGTACCATCGGCCAATTCGTAACGAACGGCAAACTTGGCCCCATCTAGTCCTCCAAAAATTTCAAACTGCAAACCCCAAAACGCCCCTAGACCAATTACGAAATGCCCTTTATCCTGGGGTTCTGCTCTTACCCAGAAAGAAATGGTGAAATTATTCGTATTGATCAACTGGTCACCATCGGGAATTTCAATAATACTGGTTGTACCGTTAAAGCTTGCGGCTTTACCAGCTGCTGTGTTACGCGAGTCAACGTAGGTAATGTCAACAATACCATTGGCAGCCGGGTTGAATGAACCAGCCACATCATTGGCATTGTTTTCAAAGGTCCAATGCGCAATGGCACCTGAAGGAGCAAACGCTCCGATGGTGGTAAAAGTACGGGTGATTTCGGTAAGAGTTAAGTTATCAACCGATTTCAGGCCAGACTTGAATTTTAACTCATAAAGTGCGCCTGTTCCCAAATCATCCACGGGAACTATGGTGATAGTCTTTCCTGACACAGTAATGGTCAGGGGAATATCTGTATTGTCATAGTCCTGCGTAAGGGTAATGTTTGCTGAAGTGGCACTTGATGGGTCAATTTCAACATTAAAAGTTGCAACAATGGTTGGATCAACAGGTACCCCTGAGGCCGAGGTTGCAGCATTGAGGTCAATAGTACCGGCAACAAGGGCTTCGAGAGTAGGATCCTTGGGATCATCCTTCTTGCAGGCGGAAAAAGTTACTGAAATGGCTGTCAAAGCAATGACGAAGCCAAAGAAAAGTTTTTTGCGTTTCATAATAAAGCTTGATTTTGGTTAAACAAAAAAGAAATTACCAGTTTGGATTTTGAGTCAGAGTCCCTTGTGAAATATCAATTTCATTTTGGGGTATGGGGAGCAATTCATGTTTTCCTTGCACAAAGCCTCTTGGTCCCAGCACCTGCGGGGCTTTGCCGGTTCTTACCAGATCCCAGAACCGATGACCTTCAAGGGCGAGCTCCATTCGCCTTTCTTCAATGATCAGGTCCCTGAGTTCGTCCTTATTGGTTGTGGTAATGTCAGGCAGTATCTGGTCATTACCCTCACGCGCCCTTTCTCTCACCCTGTTTAAGAGTAAAAGAGCCTGATTGGGCTTATTGTTTTCGTTCAGGGCTTCAGCAGCCATAAGCAGCACATCAGAAAACCGGATGAGCCTGCGGTTGTGTCCGAACTGTGTATTGGTTGAAGTGCCCGGAATCCATACCTTGCGGTTGTAGCATTCCACTTCAATGAGGTTTCCGTCATCATCGAAGGTTTCGTCTGGAGTTGATCCGTCGCCAAGAATAAGAATGCCGTCGATGACGTCGCCGAGGTCAATTATGGTTCCTTTAAGTCTGGGATCCAGTGGATCAAAAATATACCTCAGATCGAGTGAGGGCCGGTTAAAACCCCAACCCCGATTAGGAGTTCCACGAACGCCCTGGGTGTTTGCATACTGGTTGCCCACCGCCCCTTCGGTTTCCATGGCGCCAATTTCGAAAACCGACTCCACACCGTGCTCACCTTCTTTTCCGTTTGCATCTACGAAAACGGGTTCAAGGTCATATTCGAGCGAATTGACCACCTCCATCGCATAAATCTCAGCATTAGGAAAATCCTGCCTGAAAAGGTACACTTTTGCAAACAGGGCTTTCGCAGCACCTTTTGAAGCCCTGCCAAGGTCAGAAGCAGCATACTGGCTTTTTTCCGGGAGGTTTTCCACAGCAAACAATAAATCTTCCAGAATCAGGGCGTAAACGTCCTCCTTGCTTGACCGTGGTACCTGCAAGGCAGGTGTTGTGCTTGTAATAATCGGCACATCACCCCAGGCCCTGACCAGATCGAAATAATACAGCGCCCTTAAAAACCTTGCTTCAGCAAGGTATCGGTTCCTTAGGGTTGTATTCATATTGATGGCAGGGACTCTTTCAATCACCACATTTGCATACTTTATGCCCTGGTAAAGAGCAGACCACCAACGGTCAAGGCCATCCTGGGTGGTTGTGTGGGTAAAGTTTTCGTACGGGCCAATGATGTTAAGCTGGTCTGCAGGATTGCTTCCCTTGTGGGCATCGTCTGACATGATATCAAGAATCGGGAACCCACCTGAATGATAATTCCAGCTACGAAGTGTTGAATAGACCGCATTGGTGGCAAGCTGGGCATCAGCCGGGGTGGTTGGGAATGCCTCCTGGGTGAGTTGCCCCTGTGGGTTCTGCTCAAGAAAATCTTCACAACCCGCGAAGGCAAGGATGCTGATCAGTATCAGTATATTTGTTATCTTTTTCATAGCCTGGCCTGTTAAAAAGTTACGTTTAATCCCAATGAGAAAACTGCCGCGATTGGATAGGTTCCAAAATCTATCCCATTTGAAAGCACATCGTAGCTTCCTATCTCAGGCGTATAACCTGTAAACTTGGTCATTGTGAACATATTCGTACCCTTGAGATAGAGCCGCACTTCCTTCATTGCCATTCTTAGGGCTAAGGCTTCGGGTAGCGTATATCCGATCATGACGTTGCGTAACCGAACGAAAGATCCATCCTGAATAAATCTGTCAGAGGGCGTATAATTATAGCCGCCAAAAGAAGGTCGGGGTTCGGTATTGCTGGTGCCGGGTCCTGTCCACCTGTCCCAAACTGTGCGCTCAAAATTGTAAGGGTCGGGCCGAACCGCATCTTTGCCATTAAATATTTTGTTGCCGGTTTGACCATGCACATCGATCGAAAGATCGAAAGCCTTGTATTGGAATTCAAAGTTCAGGCCATAAATAAACTTGGGAATGGGCGAACCGATATAAGTGCGGTCAAGGCCGCTGATTCTGCCATCATTGTTTACATCAACAAAACGAAGATCGCCTGCCTCGGCTTGTGCTGAGTGTGGATAAGCATCAAGCTCTGCCTGGTTTTGAAAGATGCCATCGGTAACATACCCGTAAAAAGCGCCTATTGGCAAGCCGACGCGGCTAAGCGTTACCGGAATCCCATTGGCCAGATAACCGCCTATGAGCACCGAGTCAACTCCGCTTGCACCGCCAATGGAAAGAACTTCATTGTGAATAGTGGTTCCCAATACCCCCACACTGTAACTGAATTCCCTAACCCTTTCGCGCCAGCGAAGATTAAACTCAAAGCCACGGTTCAACACCGAGGCAGCGTTATATCTTACTTTTTGCCCCTGCCCGTTTCCTAAATGACCCGGAGTGGAAAGTTCCACCAGGATATCATCGGTAACACGGTTGTAATAATCGAACTCACCAATGAGCCGGTTATTCAGCAAGCCTATCTCAAGACCAATGTCGGTTTGGGTGGTGCTCTCCCATCTCAAATCGGGGTTGCCGTTTTTAAAATAGCTGGCGGCCGGATAGGATGCATCCGGATTGGAAAAGATAGCAAGCAAGTCTGATTGCACCCTGGCAAACCTGTCGAAATACAAGATCTTCTCATTACCGACCACACCCCAGCTTGCCCTCAATTTTAAATTTGAAAACAGCAATACTGACTGCATGAACTCTTCATTAATAATGTTCCAGCCAAGGGCAAAGGACGGAAAGTTGGAAAAGCGGTTTTCCTTGCTGAATTTTGATGATCCGTCGCGGCGGAATGTTACAGTGGCAATATACCGGTTGTCGAAGCTATAATTGGCCCGGAAAAGGAAGGAAATCATTGAATAATACTGGTTCGGATCCACACCATTAAAAATGTTTTGCAACATATTAATGTTATTGGCCTCATCAAGGATATAAGGGGGAGAAATATACCAAAAGTCACTGTTATCGCGGATCAGGTTTTGTCCAGCCAAACGGAACTCCTCCGATCGGGATCTTTGCATAGTAAAACCTGCTACCGCATTTATATTGTGACGGGTGAGCATTTTGTCAAAACTTACCGTATTTTCCCAAAGCCAGCTTAGGTTGTCGGTATTGCCTTTAAAAATATCGCTGAACTCATTATATTGCTGTGATGCGGTGCCATCCGGGTTTAAAACAGCAAAGGCAGGCGTAAAGCTTTCGGCTTTATTAAAAGAGGCATCAATCCCCAGGCTCGATTTCAGGGTTAAAGCATCGGTGGGGTTGGCTTCGGCAAAAATGTTACCAACGCCTCTCACACCACGGCGGAAGTTGTTTGAATATTCCAGGTCGGCCAAGGGGTTACCAACATTGTAAACCACGCCGAAGCTTTCGTCTTCATAATAAGGTTCAAGAAGGGGCTGGGCGCGATATACAGAATAGGTGACATTTGGCGCATTTTGCTGTTGAAATGGGGCAAGGGTAATGTTATTTCCAATCCGGAAAAAATCAGAAAGTTTGTAAGTATTATTCAACTTGATGGTAAGACGCTGGTAGTTGGATTTGGGAATAATACCATCTTGCATATAAAGCCCTATACCCACGTAATATTGGGTAACATCGGAAGCTCCTGAAATGGATAGCTGATGGTTTTGCACCGGCGCACTTTGAAAGATCAGGTCCTGCCAGTCGGTATCTGGAAGGATATCCACGTTATTATAAGTACCAGGCCGGATTTCGTTGGTGATAATCGCAAATTCACGACCTGACAGCAGGTCGATCTTTTTGGAAAGCCGCTGAATACCATATTCTGATGAGAAGCTGAACTGGGGCTTCTCCTGACCCAGGGTGCCTGTTTTGGTCTGAATTAGGATAACGCCATTTGCTCCACGCGAACCATAAATGGCGGTTGCCGAGGCATCTTTTAGTACTTCCATCGAGGCGATATCGCCTGAATTGAGAAAAGAAATATCATCAAGGATAACCCCATCAACCACATAAATGGGCGAAGAATTATTGAAGGTACCAACCCCTCTTACCCTAACGGCCGCGCCCGCTCCGGGTGCACCAGAGGTTGTGATGATCTGAACCCCGGTGACCTTTCCTTGCAAGGCCTTTTCGGGATGCAAAGCCGTAATTTTTGCAATATCTTCGGCCTTCAGGGAACTTACCGCTCCCGTAAGGTCGCTTTTCCTCACCGTACCGTAGCCAATCACCACAAATTCTTCGAGCTGGGTACTTGAAATTTGCAGCACCACCTGGATGACATCTGCAGTGCCAATGACAATTTCTTGATCTTCATACCCGATAAATGAAAAAACAAGTGCTTGGTCGGCAGGTTGCACTTCAATCTGAAATGCTCCATCGATGTTTGTGGTAGTACCCCTTGTGGTACCTTTTACCACTACATTTACTCCGGGCAGGGTTTCACCCGTGTCAGAGCCCGCTACCGTACCCCTGATAATGCGTTGCCCCATTGTCTGAAAACCCATCAGCAAAATGGCACCAGCAACCATCAAAAGCCTGGAGTAATGTCTGAAATCGAAATGATTTTTCATAGGCAAATGGTTTTGTTGTGGTTGTTATTTTGGTAAAGAAAGAACCGGCTAAATGAAGCAAAAACAAAACAAGACCATTGGAACAATTCAGTTCAAATGGTAAGCCAATTTTAATTAACTAATTTGAGCATTAAAACAGAAAGTAGCATTACACTATTTTAGAGAATACTTACAGATTTCACGGGTTCTCGTAACTTCACCTTCTTATTTTTTAACCTGTTCACCCGTTTTGCAAGTCTTTTACGACTGCAATTTAAGGCCATTGCCGTCCAATCGCAAAACAAGCATACCAACATGAATACTTCACCCAAAACGGGAGTAAAAAAAGCACCCCAATTTTACCCACGCAAATTTCTTTCAACATTCAAAACCCATTATAATTCAATGGATTAGAAACGTAAAAAGTTACGAATATTTAAGGAGAAAAGAAAATAATTCTGAAAAAAAATCGAAAAAAAATAGGGGACAAAGGAAATGATCAGAAAGATAATATATATTCAACCAGGTTCTGGGTTGGGAGCAAACCCAGTCTTTTTCTAAGCCTGTAGCGTCGTTCCTCAACGCCCCTTAAAGAAATATTCAGCAAATGGGCTATCTCTTTTGATGAAAGGTTGAGGCGAAGATAGGCGCAAAGTCTAAGTATTTCAACCCGCTGGCGCTTTAGCTCTGCTTCCCTACTTTTAAAAAATCTTTGCGGTATCTCCATCTGGCAAAAAACCCCTGTGGTACCAGGGAATGGTATTTCAAATTTCCGGCCTCATCTTTTTGCCAATAGCAAAAGTCTTCAAAAGAGCCGGAATAAATAAGTCCATCTATAAACCTCACGGAGCGCACGGGTGTTTTAAGCGGCATTTCAAAAAGGCTGAATGATGTGCCTTTTAGGATAAGTAACCCTTTGGTATTGCCTACATAAAGGTTTCCTGCATTATCAAGATCAATTGCCCAGTTTTGATTTCCAGCCGAATAAACAGATCGCTCGTAATTCGTAACGCGAAAAGGGATTTGAGCCCTGACAGGAAACAGCACCATCAGAATCATTAGGAACAAACCAAACCTGTAAAAAAAAAGGAGTGAAGTGACAAGTTTTTTCCATGACACAATTGAATTGTTAATATGGACAAACCCAAGATAACAAATGTAATTCAGAGGCCACTTTCTCCTTGATTTTTCTTACTTTTGCACATCAAAATAAATTGATGGGTAGGATATTAGCCATAGATTACGGGCAGAAGCGGGTTGGCCTTGCGGTGACCGACGAGTTGAAAATGATTGCCAACGGGCTTACCACGGTGCATGTAAAAGACCTGATGGCTTTTCTGAAGGATTATTGTACCCGCGAAACGGTTGAATGCATAGTAGTGGGCGAACCGCGCGACATGAAAAACCAGGCTTCGGATGCTGCACGTTTCATCGAACCTTTTGTAAAGCACCTGCGCAAACAGTTTCCCGATATGCGCATTGAGCGTATGGATGAGCGCTTTACCTCGCAAATGGCCTTGCGCGCCATGATCGATGCAGGCCTGGGCAAGAAAGCCCGGCAGGACAAAGCCCTGGTCGACACCATTAGTGCCACGATAATCCTGCAGTCCTATCTCGAGATGTTGTCAAATACCGAACAAAGAAAATGATATTACCTATTGTAGCCTACGGCGATCCCGTGCTTAAAACAAAGGCCACCAATATTGACAAGGATTATCCGGGCCTTGAAGAACTGATCAACAATATGTGGGAAACCATGTACCATGCCAATGGCGTGGGGCTGGCGGCTCCGCAAGTTGGCAAAAGCATCCGCTTGTTTATGGTCGATGCCTCGCCTTTTGATGACGAAGATCCTAAACTGGCAGGTTTCAAGAAGGTTTTCATAAACCCTGTTATTTTGGAACAGTGGGGCAAGGAATGGATCTTTAACGAAGGCTGCCTGAGTTTCCCCGACCTGCGCGAAGACATTTACCGCCTGCCTAACATCAGGATAAAGTATTTTGATGAAAACTTCACTGCACATGAGGATGAGTTTGACGGACTTTCCGCCCGCATTATTCAGCACGAATATGATCATGTGGAAGGCATTGTGATGGTTGACCGCATTTCGCCTCTGAAGCGCAGACTCATTCGCAACAAGCTTGCAAACATTTCGAAAGGTGCCGTGAATCCCGACTACCCCATGAAGTACCCCCTTAGAAAGCGATGACCTACCTTAGCCACCGTTTGTCCAATGGCATTCGGATCATACATAAACCCACCGACTCCTGGGTGGCGCATTGCGGGCTGACCATCAACGCCGGCTCGCGCGACGAAGAGCACAATGAGCAGGGCCTGGCCCACTTTATTGAGCACGTCATTTTTAAAGGCACCCAAAAACGCCGCGCCCACCACATCCTCAGCCATATGGAAAACGTGGGCGGTGAGCTCAACGCATACACCACCAAGGAAGACACCTGCATTCATGCTTCCTTTATGCACACCTACTACCAGCGCTGGTTCGACTTGCTGTCCGACCTTCTCTTCAACTCGGTTTTCCCCGAAAGGGAGCTGGAGAAGGAAAAAGACATTATCATTGACGAAATCAACTCTTACAAGGACAATCCCGGTGAACAAATTTTCGACGATTTCGATGGGGTGGTGTTCGACGGGCATCCGCTGGGGCGCAACATTCTGGGCACACCCAAAACCCTGAAAACTTTTGGACGCGAGCATATTGCACAATTTATTGGCCGTAACTACGCCACCGAAGAGATGGTGATTTGCTCGGTGGGACGCATTCCTTTTTCAGAGCTGGTTCGTCTGGCCGAGAAATATTTTGGCCACGCCCCCATTAGCAGTCGCAACAACCTGCGGCAGGCTTACAATGGATATGTGCCAAAAGAGAAAGTGGTGAAGCGCCGCAACCACCAGGCCCACTGCGTGCTGGGAGGCCCGGCCTACAAAGCCGACGACTCCAAAAAAACTGCGCTAATACTGCTTAACAATATGTTGGGAGGGCCAGGACTAAATTCACGTCTAAATATGGCGGTGCGCGAAAAACACGGCTTCTGCTATAACATCGAAAGCCATTATCTGCCCTATTCCGACTCGGGCATTTTCAGCATTTATTTTGGTACCGATGCCGACTACATCGACAAAACGCTTTCGCTGATTCGAAAAGAGCTCCACCGTTTTCGCAACGACCGGCTGGGCCTGCTCCAGCTAAAAAGAGCCAAGCAACAGCTCATTGGGCAGGTAGCCATCTCCTTCGAATCGAACCTGGCCGAAATGCTCTCGATGGGAAAAAGCATACTGTTATACGACAAGGTGGATTCTATCGAGGAGATAAACCAGAAAATTGAGGCGGTCAGCGCGGCTGAACTGCTCGAAGCAGCCAATGAGGTGTTTGACCCCGGGCACCTGAGTATGCTCACTTTCAAACCCCGGTAAGCAATGATCTCAGAAAAAATAGAGGCCTACGCCCGCAAAATGAGCGACCCTGAGTCGCCCGTATTGCAGCGCCTAAGCCGCGAGACCCAAGCAAAGGTGCTCAAGCCACGCATGCTTTCGGGCCACCTGCAAGGCAAATTGCTCGAAATGATCAGCCTCATTAAGCCCTCGCGGCATATTCTCGAAATCGGCACTTATACTGGTTATTCGGCCATTTGCCTGGCACAGGGCCTCACAGAAGATGGCTTGTTGCACACAATAGATCACAACCCCGAACTGGAAGATTTTGCCAGGACCTTTATTGTAGAAGCCGGCCTGGAAAATAAGATCATTCAGCACATTGGTGAAGCCATTGAAGTGATTCCTACCCTTGATGAAACTTTCGACCTTGTCTTTATTGACGCCGACAAGGAAAACTATGTAAACTACTTTGAAATGGTTTTCGACAAAATGCCACGGGGAGGCATTGTTTTGGCCGACAATGTGTTGTGGGATGGGAAAGTTATGCAGGAACCAGCCACTGCCGATACCGAAACCAGGGGTATCATTCAATTTAATGAGCATATAAGGCAACATAAGGGGATAAACCGTGTGCTGATCCCCTATCGCGATGGGCTTACCATTATCAGGAAAAAATAGCAGTTTTTCAGAAAGGGTGTAAACCCATTTCAAATCCGAAATAGAAGCGCGGAAACTCTTCCAGGCCCGATTCAGATTTAAAATGATCGGAAAAGCGATAGCTAGATTTCAGCACAAAATTGCCAAAACCTATCCTTGCCAGCAGTCCGTAATCAAAAGGCTGCACATAGTCGAGTCCCGATTTTTTCACTTTCACCTTTTCGCCGGTGGGCTGCTCGAAAGCATACACATGCCTCGAGGCAAAAGTCCAGTTGCCATATACCCCAATATCCAGAAAACGTCCAATAAAGTCGCCACGGCGTTTTTGCCAGTTGAAACGCTGATACAGCCCCAAGCCGGTTTGCACCATCACCAGTTTTTCGCTGTTCAGAGGCATGTCGCCCATAAGGCTGGCCACCTCCCAGGCAGACGGCGAATACTGGAGCCTGCTGAAACTCCAATCGGCACCGGCCGAAAGGTAGTGATTAAACTTCCTTTTGTAGCGGACGCCATATTCAAAGGTCCACGAATTGGTCGATTTAATTTTTCCTGTGGGACCACCCGCATCCCCGGCAAAAAAGCCAAACCCAATAAAAGGGTGCCTGTAGTGCTTGCGGTTCATACCATACTCCGACTTTAGGGTATCGCCCTGCAAGTCTTCGTAAACAAGCACTTCCTGCGCTTTGGCAGGAAGACCTGCAAGCACACCCATCAGAATCAGCACAAAAAATCGTATCAGCATATCATCATTGGTTTAAAAAGGTCCAGGCAGATGTATAACCTGCCAGGTGAACCAAAATTTTCTGTCCGGGCTCAAAGTCGCTCAGGTTCAGTTTCAATATTTCTGTTTCAGTGGCCAGTAACACTGAATATTCCAGTATAAGATCGCTGGCATCCCTTACCTGGTAATAAAGGTATCGATCCTGGCGGTCAAGCCCGGTTTCGTTTAAAGTTTTGAGACGGCTCAATACTTTCAGGGTATCCTTGGTGATTTCAAACTCAAATGTTGGCTGAATTTCCAGTGATTTATTTCTGAAAAAGAAATCGGCCTGCGGAATGCCATATCCGTGAGAATAGTCGAAATAAGGAAAAAGCGTAGCGCTTTGCTGGATGGCATCAAATACCTGCTGGTTGGTCCAATCGGGGTGCATTTGCCATAGGCATGCTGCGAAACCGGCCAGCAAAGGGCTGGCAAAAGAGGTGCCCTGTATGCGTTTAAACCCGGATTTCCCCGCGGCATATACTGTTCCCAGAGCCGAGACAGAGGGGCTAAGCCTGCCATCAGCGGTTGGCCCCCTGGAGGAGTAATCGGCCCTCAGCAAAGAGGGAAAATCGACCGCACCCACCGAAAGCACTTCCGGTGCATCGGCCGGCGTGCCAATAATCTTCCAGCTTTCAGTACCCCCTTCATTGCCGGCGGCATTCACAATTAGCATCCCTTTTTGGAAGGCGATGGCAGCAGCCCTTGCCACCAGCGAACTGTTTCCGTCCATATCCTCAGGAAAATAGCGGTGGCGGGTGTATCCCAGCGAAGAGTTTATGATATCGGCACCATGCTGATCGGCCCATTCCACGGCTGCCAGCCAGTTTTTCTCTTCCGAAAAAAATTCGGTCCAGGTTTCGGTACGTGCGAGCAAAAATTCAGCACCGGTAGCCAGCCCCATGGGCACACTGTCGATCAGGCCTCCAATTACTGACATTACACTGGCGCCATGGCTGTTTTTGTGAAACACCCCCTGCTGGTTTCGCACAAAGTCGCGTGTGGCCACAATGCGGTTTTCATTTAATATGTGTTTGAAAGCCGGATGCTCATCAACACCAGGAAACCCGGCATCGAAAATGGCAATGCGAATACCCCGCCCATCGAAGCCGTTTTTATGAAACCACCGTCCTTTCAGGTGAGCGGTATGCGCCAGCAGCAGCTCCATATCTTTTGTACTGAACTTTGAAATAATTGGCTCCTCCTCCGCATATGCGGCAGGTAGCAGGTTTAAAGTCATGTACTCGATGCGATCAACAAAATCGAGCCTTTCTAAAGTTTCCAGTTGCAATGGGCTGGCATAAACACTAACTGCATTGAACCATCGCGACACCACATCCAGCGAATCTACCATTCCGGCAATGGTTTGCAGGTAGTCTGCCCTTACGGGGAAGTCAATTTCATCGAAAAGATCCTGGCCGTGCCTGAGGCGGCGCTCAATTGCCTTCGGATGGAAAAATGCAAAAGGATCGAACTCCACGTTTTCCTTATCGGTAAAAAACACCCAGACATTCTCTGTAGCCCCTGCCTGAGGAAAAAATCCGGCTGGCTGCGACCCGGCAGGTTGCGAAAAAACCTGGGCAAACCACAGGAAACAAAAAATGATTAACAACTTCATGAAACTTTTTTTACAGATTTTTTATGGCCAGTGCGATTTCCTCCAATTGCCAGCACGGTGTAGATGTGGCACCGGTAATTCCGGTACTTCGGGCGCCTTTGAACCAATCCTTTCTCAGCTCGCCAGCCTGTTCAACTAAATACGAGTTAGGGTTTGCCTCAAGGCAAAGGCCAAAAAGGTAGCGTCCGTTAGAACTGTTTGCTCCGCTGACAAAAATAACCACATCGTGGCTCAGAGCAAACTTTTTTATGGCCGGTCCACGCCTCGAAACTTGCCTGCAAATGGTGTCGTTTACAATCAAGGCTTCAGAAAGACCGGCATGATGATTTTTGAGCCTGCACTCAAGCTCCTTTACCAACCCATGAAAACCTTCAAGACTTTGGGTAGTTTGGCTAAACAGCACTACAGACTTGCGAAAGTCAATTTTTTCGAGACTCTCGTGCTGGTCGGAAACAATTATCGCCTTGTGGCCGATCTGACCAGAGAGGCTAACCACTTCTGGGTGGCCTGGCTTGCCGTAAATCACAATCTGGGCGTTGGGATTTTCTTCCCAGGCTTTTTTAACTCTTTTCTGCAGTTTCAGCACCACGGGGCAGGTGGCATCTATCAGCTTGTTTCTGCTTTGGCGGAGGGTTTGGTAGGTCTCAGGCGGCTCGCCATGGGCACGGATCATTACCGTTTTTCCCGAAAGGGATGGCAGGTCATTATGATTGGTGCGCTTTAGGCCTTTGTTGCTGAGCCTTTGCACTTCATGGGGATTGTGCACGATCTCACCAAGGCAAAAAACCTCATGCTCCCCGGCAAGGGCTTTTTCGGCGGCTTCGACGGCGCGCTCCACACCAAAACAAAACCCGCTGGTGGCTTCAATTTCTACGATCATAACTCAGGCTGGGAAGGTACGTTGCCAGCAAAGTTAAACAAATCGTTGATGCTGGTGCTTATAGAAATGTGATTGGGAGCCCCTGCCAGGTGGTAATTGGAGCGCCCGTAATTAAGCTGAAAACGGGAAATCTTCACTCCGAAACCCCATGAAAACCCAACGGTCGACATCCGGCTGTCAATTTTCATCTCCTGCCGGCGACGGTAATTGTAGCCCAAGCGGAAAGCAAAATTTTGACTGGGGAGAAATTCTACGCCCACCACCATGTGCCGCATTAGCTTGTCAGAAAAATCGCTTACACGCTCACTGGCGGTTTGCCCGGGCTCAGCCCCCCCCCAGTATTCCTGCCCGGGCAGGCTAATGGGCGACTCATAGGTCAGGTCGAAGCGGTGCAGGTTATGTGCCACGAACGAAAAACGCAGGGGAGCATTCAGAAGTTTTTTCGACATCCCAAAAACCAAATCGAAAGGCAGGTTTTCGCTGTTGTTTTCGCGGTAGTGGGCTACCTGACGGCCAATGTTTCGGGCCACCAAACCGGCAGCAAGCTGGCTTTCTGGATTCATATAGGTTACCGAAACATCGGCGGCAAGGCCCCAGGAATAATATTCGTAGAGCGAAGAGTAAATAGTTTTTATATTTGCGCCAATGGCATAGCGCTCGTTGAGCGGGCGCCCCCAGCCAACGGCAAAACTGTATTCGCCGGCACCAAACTGCCCGTAAGTCTCTCCGGTTTCGTCGGCTTCGGTAAAAACGCCGTAATCAATGTATTGCAATGCGGCACTAAAGGTACCTATCCGCTCAAAGTTCTTTGCAAAAGCCACCGTGCCGTAATTTATGTCACCAAAGTAATCCACAAAATTCAGAGAGAGATGGGTGCTTACCTCGGACCTCAGCAGCGAGGGAAAAATCAAAGCCGGATCGAGGTCATTATCGAGATTTGGTGCTGCGTAGCCACCCAAAGCGGTGACCCTTGCAGAAACCGGAAGCCCCAGAAATTCATATGCCCTGCCACTCTGCTGAGATAACAGCTGTAGAGGCAACAACGCCAATAAGGCAAAAAGGGCAACCAATAGTTTCTTCGACATCCTGTCCTTATTATTACAGTTACAAACGCTTTTCCCGAAAGGGTTATTATTATACAAACACAGCAAATTTAAAATTGTTGCAGCCGCCTGAGCTCCCTGTCGATGGCCAGCACCTGAGGAATGACCAGTTGGCTGTCATCGTTGTGTATCACAAAGTCAGCCTTTTCAAGAAGTATTTTTTCATCGAACTGATTTGCAGCCCTGCGCAGCACCTCCTCACGGCCCACTCCATCGCGCTGCTGCACGCGTGCAATGCGCAGTTGGAGCGGAGCAGCCACCACGATTACCTTGTCGAAACTGGCGGCCATGCCTGTTTCGAACAATATGGCAGCCTCCTGCATCACATACGCATGGTTTAGCTTCGTAGAAGCCCAGTTGCTGTAATCTTCGCGCACCAGCGGATGCACAATGGCATTGAGCCTTTCCAGCTTTTCCTTGTTATTAAAAACCAAGGCCGCCAGAACCTTTCGCTTTAACTGCCCGTTTTCGTCCAGCACCTCCCGGCCAAACGCCCCGGCCACCTGCTCCACAACTTCGTCCTTTTCCATTATGGCTCTTGCCCTCAGGTCGGCATAATATACCGGAACTCCAAGAATTTCGAAAACCCTGCAAACCGTGGTTTTTCCACTTCCAATATTTCCGGTTAGTCCAACTTGAAGCATAAGCAAATAAGGGGATTAGCAGATTTGAGGATTAGTGGATTAGTGAATTAATAATTTATGGGTTTCATTCCATAATCAGGAATTCGACGGTGGCGGGTCTAATGTTTTGAATGGTAACGAAATCGGGGAATGTCTCCACCAAAACCTCAAGGCGGTTTGACTCGGGGAGGCCATCATTTGGGCAGATCACATGGGCCACAAAAAGTGAGGGCTCTACCCTGTTATAGTCTTTGAGGGCCACCAGGCAAGTTACCGTTACCCTGTTCGGAAACAATCTCAGGTTGTGTACTTCTCCGCTTTGGTGCTGACACAAAACGCTGAGTCCGAGTTCTACCGATATTTCGGTAAACTCCTCCACCGGGAGGGTCAGACTGGCCTGTTGGGTTTCGAGGGTGAGCCCTTGCCCAAAGGCAGGGTTCTGTAGTTCCACTTTCTGTTCGATGGTATGGCTAAGGTTTTCAAACAACAATGATTCGGTGCTGATTGCCTGCAGGGTATCGACTATCTGTCGTGGACCGCGAACCATTACGCTATCGGGCACCAGCCTTACCTCGCCATATTGTCCGAAGCGGCGCTCAAAAGAAAAATTGGCATTAAGCCGCACTGGCACTTTCTTTTGGCTGGCATAGGCCAGGTTTACAAAAACCGTATCGGGCCAAATTCCTGTAAGGCTTCGCCCGCCGTCAAGCTGCCCGGAGAGGGCACTGCGCATTTGGGCAGCCGTAACAAAATGCCACAATTCGCCTCCCCTGCTGGTGCGGCCAAATGAACCGGCATCCACAAAAAGCGTATCGTCCGACCTGAAATACCTGCTGGCTAGCAGGCGTGCGCCGGTGGTTTGTATGGTGAGTTGAATGCGCGAATGACTTTGCTGGCCAATAACCACATCAGGAGGAATCTGACTTACCACCAGCGGCCTCTCTATCACAGCCTGGGCTTCGCGCGAAAGCTTGATAAAAAGCCAGAAAAAGGCACTCAAAAACAGGCACACCAGGAAAACATATAGTTTTTTTCTCCTGCCAGGATCACGGTATATGTTGCGCAATCTCTCTAATGGTCCCATGCGGCTTATCATAAACACCTAAAAAAAAGGTTGTAAATGTTGCTGGCAACTGCCACTTTTATGGCAGTTAGCCCACACCATTACAACCCTGAAATAACAAAATTAACGAGTCTCGGCCAGGTTTTCCGAAACGCTGTTTTGTGCTACAGCCGACTTCTCGATTTTAAGCCTGTTCTGGCCTTCCACTTCAATCATAAAAGTCTTATCCGTTACTTCCACGATCTTTCCGTGGATGCCACCAACGGTGATAATTTTGTCTCCTTTCTTGAGGTTCTCGCGAAACTTGCTCAGCTCCTTCTGCTTTTTCATTTGCGGACGGATAAAGAACAAATAGAAAACCAGGATGATAAGAATAAGCGGCAAAAATGCAGCAATGCCACCGCCACCGCCTTCGGTCGGCTGAGCCATAAGAATAACTGTGTTCAAAAAATCCATGTTCAGTTTATTTAAGGGTTAAAAATGATTTTTAGTTCTGGATCACTTCAGCAGTGATGCGCAGCATATACTCCTGGGGTGTAGCGTTGGTAATAACACGCACCGACTCTGACTGGAATCCGCGGCGGCCGGCACTGTTAAACTGTACGGTTATTTTTGCTTCTCCACCGGGCGGGATAGGTTCCTTCGGGTAATCGCCCACAGTACACCCGCAGCCGCTTCGTGTGTTTAAAATAACCAGTGGTGCTTTACCTGTGTTGGAAAAGCGGAAGTTGTAGGTCACCTTCTCACCACTATAAATGGGCCCAAAATCGTGGGCCAGCTTGTCGAAAGTCACTTCTGGCACTTTGGTGGCATTTTCGCCGGCAGCCTCAGCAGCAACCTGTTCGGTTTTGGCCTGTCCACCGCCACTAGTGCAAGCCACAACCAGGCCTGAAAAAAGGAAGGCCACCAGGAAAAGATGCAGCAAACGCTTATAATGCATTGAATTCATATTTGGTTCTATTAAAAAGGATATTAAACAAAGGTAAAAAAAAGGCCTTTAAAATTAGCCTGATAGCCCCTTTACATGCTTGTTGATTTTGTTTTCGCTCACAAATTCCTCCACAAGCTTATCAAGTATCCCATTAATAAAGATCTTGCTTTTGGGCGTGCTGTACATTTTCGAGAGTTCGATGTATTCGTTCAGGCTAACCTTCACGGGAATTTCCCTGAATTTGAGTATTTCGGTGAGCGCCATTTTCATAATAATCACGTCCATCAGGGCAATACGCTCCAGGTCCCAGTTCTGGGTTTTGGCCGAAATAATGGAGTCCATTTCCTTTTGACTGAGAATGGTACGCTTAAAAAGCTCACGTGCAAACTGCCTGTCTTCTTCTTCCTTGAAGAGGTCCATCAGTAAAAGACCTTTACCCTGTTCGGGATCGATGGCCTTAAGGGTTTTTACCAGCATCATGTTTACCAGTTCCCAGTCGTCGATCCAGTAAATGGAATTTTCTTCGTAAAACGAATGAAGCAATTCGAAATTGACAATGTCCTTTTTCACCATGCGGGTTATAAACTCGCGATGATCGGCAAAAGTTACCTCTTCCTTTGCCATATACACATTGAAATAGTTTTGCTGCTTTATGTGGGCCAGCAACTTGCGCACCAGGTCCTGGTTGCTGGTCCAGCTTATTTTGCGGCGTTTGCAGTGCTCTTCAATGGCGGCATGCCCGGCAATGGTCTTAAGCACCGGGTTGTCGACAAGCCGGGTGTTGGGATGCAGGTCTTCCTGGCTTGGAAGGTGCTTGTTGCGGTTGTCCTCAATGCTTCGCACTTCCTGGCGGTAAAGTTCGGCCAGCAGCAGAAATTGGTACAAGTAAAGGTCGTAGATCTTTTCGATTCCAAAAAGAAGCTCTTTTTCGCCGGCGCCCAGGTCGTTGTTGCCCGACTGGAAAAAGGCATAAAGGCTCTGAAGCACTTTAACGCGCAAATGCCTTCTGTTTAACATAGGATCTGATTCAAATTTACAAGGAACATTAGCTATTACCGGAAATACAGCCACCATTGGCCCACCCGAAAACTTTGCAAAAGTAATGGAAATTTACTTGCTGCAAGCCAAAAAATATTCCACCGCAAGGGCAAACAATTTTTTCGGCCAAATTGTCGTTTCCTGAATGAACTGTTTATTTGCTAAAACGTTAATATTACTAGTGTTTTCCATCTGCGGAAAATTTAAGCACCCCTTCTCAAACCTGGGCACTATTTTTGAGGAAGGTTTTGACTTGAAAAATTAACGAAGGTTCTTTAAACGAAAGGAAGAAAAATGGAAAATTTTGGAAGCCAAAACACGAGAGAAGATATTTATTCCAAGGCAGTAAGGGCAGGAAAAAGAACTTATTTCTTCGATGTAAAAGCCACTCGCAACGAAGAGCTGTATCTCACCATTACCGAAAGTAAAAAGCGCTTCGACCAGCAGACGGGCAAGTTTTTCTTTGAAAAGCATAAGATTTTCCTTTACAGGGAAGATTTCGACAAGTTTCAGGAAGCCCTGCAGGAGGCTTTCGGTGCCATTGCACAGGCTCAGCCCGAGGTACCCCAAATGCGGCGCGAATACCAGCAGCGCAACACCGATATTGATTTTGAGGATCTGGGCGGAGATACCCCGGACGATAAGGAGGAGCAGGACTAGGTTATAACCCAGCAATAAGGCAAGGTGCTCATTCTGGCGGTATTAGCACTGTTTGTAATTTTTAACAAAAAAAAGCCCTTTAAGCATGCTAAAATTGTAAATTTGCACTGGAGTGAAAATGGCTCCGGCAAGGTTATCTTTGCCATGCTTCCGTTCCATTTTCACCAGCCAGCAAAGCCCATCAGCATTAATGACTTTTAAATAATTATCAGCGTTTGACCCTAACACAATGCCCCCCTGCATGGTTTCACTTCATCAAAGGACTTTGAGTGAAACCATCATTTTTTATAAAGGAATATGAGTAAAGTAATTGCCATTGCCAACCAGAAAGGCGGCGTAGGAAAAACCACTACCGCCATTAACCTTGCAGCCAGCCTTGCCGTGCTCGAGCATAAAACCCTGCTTATCGACGCCGACCCGCAGGCCAATGCCACTTCAGGCGTAGGTTTCGACCCCAAGGTAATAAAAACCAGCATTTACGAATGCATTATCGACGACGTGGAGCCACGCAACATCCTGCTTAACACCTCCACCCCCAACCTCGACCTGATTCCTGCGCACATCGACCTGGTAGGCGCAGAGATAGAAATGATCAACCTTCCCAACCGCGAAATGATGATGCGCAAGGTGATCGACCGCGTGAAGGACGATTACGAATTTGTGATCATCGACTGTTCACCCTCGTTGGGTCTAATCACCGTAAACGCCCTAACGGCAGCCGATGCGGTGATCATCCCCGTGCAGTGCGAGTATTTTGCGCTCGAAGGCCTGGGCAAACTGCTAAATACCATCAAGATCGTGCAGTCGCGCCTAAACCCCAAACTCGAGATTGAAGGCATATTGCTTACCATGTACGACAACCGTCTGCGACTTTCGAACCAGGTGGTGGAAGAGGTACGCACCCATTTTCAGGACCTGGTATTCGACACCATTATACAGCGCAACACCAAGCTTGGTGAGGCGCCCAGCTTCGGCGAAACCATAATTATGCACGATGTGCAGAGCCGTGGCGCCATCAACTACCTGAATCTGGGCCGCGAAATACTTCAGAAAAACGAATTGACCAAGATTTCCCAATCAGAGAAAAATATAGAGGTAGAATAATGAATGCCAAAAAGAGAGCATTAGGAAAAGGACTAAGCGCATTGCTCGACAACTCGGGTGTGGAGCCCCAGCCTGTTTACGACATTGAAAAAGATCTGCACGCGGTGGGAACCATAGGCCGGGTTTTGCTTGCCAATATCGAAAGCAACCCCTTCCAGCCCCGCAGCGACTTCGATGAGGAAGCTTTGCAGGACCTTGCGGCCTCCATCAAGGAGCAGGGCGTGATACAGCCCGTTACGGTGCGCAAAGGCGATGATGGAAAGTTTCAGCTCATCTCGGGTGAACGCCGCTGCAAGGCTTCGCGCATGGCAGGCCTCACCGAAATTCCAGCCTACATTATCTCGGCCACCGATCATAATATGCTCGAAATGGCCATTGTGGAAAACATTCAGCGCGAAAACCTCAATCCCATTGAAATTTCGCTGGCCTACAAGCAGCTTATCGACAACTACCAGCTTACGCAAGAGATGCTCAGCGAACGCCTGGGCAAAAGCCGCAGCTCCATTGCCAACTACCTGCGCCTGCTCAACCTGCCCGGCGAGATACAGATTGGCCTTCGCCAGGACTTCATTAGCATGGGCCATGCCCGCGCACTGGTGTCGGTCGACGATGTGCAGACCCAGCTCGAAATTTACCAGGATATTATTGCCCAGGGATTGTCGGTGCGCGATGTGGAAGAAATTGTGAAAAACCTGGCTGAAGCCGATACCCAGGAGCCAGAGCCCACACAAAAAAAACAAAGCCCACCCGTCCTGAAAGAAAAATACCTTGAGCTGCAAATGCAACTCACTGAACTTTACGGATCGAAGGTGCAGCTCAAAAGCAAAGCTGGTGGCAAAGGTGCTATCGTTATCAACTTCTCCTCCGAAGAAGACCTCGAACGTATACTGAATCTTATCCACAAGTAATACGGCTAAAGGTGACCGCCTCCGCAGCATACCAGCCAGCGCCCGCACAGCATACTCCGGGCATTACTGCCGGCCCCAGCTGTGCACTTAAGGTATCACTTATATTTCTACTATTAATTATTCTCCCCCTTTCGGGGAAAAGCCAGCAAACTGGTTCGGGTATTACGGTTGTTTCGGAACACACCATTGAGGCCGACACCCTTGCAAAACAGAAACGCATACCCTCGCCCGGGCGTGCAGCCATGCTCTCAGCAGCCCTTCCCGGACTGGGACAGGCCTACAACGGTGCATTCTGGAAAATTCCAATAATCTACGCTGGCTTCGGGGGCGTGGCATATGCCGTCAACTTCAACAATACCGAATACCAGGTGTTCAGAAAAGCCTACCTGGCCAAGGTAGATGGCAACCCCAACACCATCGACGAGTTTCCGCTCTACAGCGATGCCGCCCTGAAAAGGGCTATGGACTATTATCGGCGCAACCTCGAACTCAGCTACATAGTTGGGGTGGCCCTTTATCTGCTCAATATTCTCGATGCCAACGTGCAGGCCCACCTGATGGATTTCGACGTGAGCGAAGACCTTAGCATGCGTTTGGAGCCGCAGCTGGCGCCCCTGCCATTTTTGGCGGGACCTGCATCCCATGCACCGGGATTTAAACTTACTTTCAGGTTTTAATATATGAAAGAAGCATTGAAAATTGCGATTATAGGGTACGGCAAAATGGGCCATGAAATAGAAAAGCATGCCCTGGCCGCAGGACATGAAATAGCCTGCATTGTCGACAATGAAGACGACTGGAACCAGTTTCCGGGCGAAGCCCAGGTGGCCATTGAGTTTACCACCCCCGACACGGCGGTAAACAATATTTTCCGCTGCTTCGATGCAAGCATACCTGTGGTAAGCGGCACAACCGGATGGCACAACCGCCTGCCAGAGGTCAGCATGATCTGCCTGGCCAAAAATCAAACCCTGCTGTATGCCTCCAACTTTAGCCTGGGTGTCAATATCTTTTTTGAAATTAACCGCAGGCTTACTGCGCTGTTGGCTCCCTTCAAAGATTACCAACCCGGGATATCCGAAACCCACCACACTCAAAAGATCGACGCTCCCAGCGGCACCGCCATTGTGCTGGCCAACGAAATCATTGACCAGGATCAGCGCTTCAACAGCTGGAAGCTGAAGGAACAAAAAAACCTGGAAACCGAAATACCTATTGAATCCATGCGCCTCGACCAGGTGCCCGGTACCCATGTGGTGACCTGGAATGGACCGGCCGACAGTATTGAGATAAAGCATACCGCGCATAACCGCAGCGGATTTGCGCAGGGTGCCCTGCTTGCAGCCCAATGGGTATGGCAAAAAAAAGGCATCTTTACCATGAAAGACTTACTTAACCTTTAACTAACAGCATCATGAGTATTTACATGATCCTTTCTATTCTTTTTTTCCTTGCCTCGCTGGCAGGGCTTTGGAAAATATTTGAAAAAGCAGGACTGCCCGGCTGGTATGCCATTGTGCCGTTTCTTAATATTTATCACTGGCTGAAGATTATCGACAAGCCCCTGTGGTGGTTCATTTTTGTGCTGATTCCCTTTATCAACGTGTTTACCCTGCTGCTCATGGTGGTCGAAACCCTCAAGTGTTTCAACAAGCATGGCCTGGGGCAGCAAGCTCTGGGCGTCCTGTTTCCATTTGCCTTCCTGCCCTACCTGGGGTTTGCCCCAAATGAAAAATATGTGCATCCCACCAAGCTGCCGGTGATCCCAAAATCGGGCTGGCGCGAATGGGCCGATGCCATCATTTTTGCGGTGGTGGCCGCTACCCTCATACGTACTTTCATGGTGGAAGCCTACACCATACCCACTCCCTCGATGGAAAAATCACTGCTGGTTGGCGACTACCTGTTTGTAAGCAAGGTAGCCTACGGGCCCAAGATTCCCAACACCCCCATTGCCTTTCCCTTTGCACACCATACCCTTCCGCTCACCCAATATACCAAGTCGTACCTCGAGTGGATCAAGCTCGATTATTACCGCTTTCCAGGTTTACGAACCATCGAAAACAACCATGTGGTAGTTTTCAACTACCCCGATGGCGACACGGTGGCCTTGCAGCGCCAAAACGAAAGTTATTACTCGCTGGTGCGCAACATGGGGCGCGAGCAGGTATGGCGCAACTACGATGTGGTGGCTCGCCCTGTGGATAAGCGCGAAAACTACATTAAACGTTGCGTGGGCATCCCCGGCGACACCCTCCAGATTATTGATGGCCAAATCATAATCAACGGCACCTTGCTGCCCAACCCTGAAGGGGTGCAGCACAACTACCAGGTCATGACCGATGGCACCCAGCTAAACCCCCGCGTTTTCGAACGCCACAACGTAAGCAACTGGGGCCTGGTGGCCAACGGAGTCTACATCCTCGAAATGAACGACGCCTCCGCTCTGCAGATTGAGAGCCTGCCGAACGTAGTGGCCGTGGAACAACTCAAACGCCCCGCCGGAAGGCATGAACCCTATATCTTCCCCCACAACCCCGCCTTTGCATGGAACGAAGATAACTTCGGGCCGCTCTACATACCGAAAAAGGGCGCCACCATTGAAATCGATGCCCGTAACATACTCCTTTACGAGCGCATTATCGATGTGTACGAAGGAAAAGACCTCGAAATACGTGATGGACAAATATTTATCGACGGCACCCCAGCCACCACCTATACATTCGAAATGGACTACTACTGGATGATGGGCGACAATCGCCACAACTCGGCCGACTCGCGCTTCTGGGGCTTTGTGCCCGAAGATCACATCGTGGGTCGTGCCATGTTCGTGTGGCTCTCGCTCGACAAGGAAAAGACCTTTTTGAGCAAGATCAGGTTTAATAAAACGTTTAGGGTGATAAGATAGGTTTCAGGTTTAAGGTTTAAGGTTTAAGGTTCAAGGTTCAAGGGTAAGTAAGACTTACCTGCTTATAAACAGAGGCTGCCCACATCGGGTGGCCTTTTTTTTGATCCTGCTTACAGGCGGCCGCCTGGTGTTATTTGTTTCGCAACAAGTCCCTTTCAGGATATAAGGTAAAACGTAGTTCACACTTAGTTAAAACATAGTTTAGTCGTTTTAGAACGTTTTAAATACGACTGAACTACGACTTAACTACGTTTTAACTACGTTTTAAATCAGGATATGGTAGCTTGTTGAATGGTTCCTGAAAAGCACTTTAAAAGCAGGTTCCATTATGATTTTTCTGGCTCAGGGGCAACAGAAATGGGGTTTTATACGCTGGTTTTATTGATTTATTTTTTATATTGCGCTTGCAATCGTTGTTTTCCGCGAAAGCGAAAAAGAAATGCCTAAAATGAAAAGCCCGATCAGGATAACTAAAGCCCGGCACCACGGCCAAGACCGCTTGTTTATTTCTTTTGAGTATGACAAGGAATTGATTGGCCTTGTTAAAAAAGTGGACGGTGCCACGTGGAGCGCTTCGAAAAAGGCCTGGCATACGGAATTTTCGCTTGAAAATTTTGTGGCGGCCAAAGAGCTGCTTGAGCCACATGCGGAACTTGACTACAGTGAAATAAGTGCAGACGTGCGATGGCTGCAGCAGCAAGAAAAAAAAGGGCTGAGCCTGCTTTCGGCAGCGGAGGCCGATAAATACCAGGAAGATTTCAGGGTTTACCTGCGGCACCGGCGCTACAGCGATTCGACTGTAAAGACTTACGGCAATGGCCTGAAGCAGTTTTTAATGCAGGTTGGCAAA
Source organism: Bacteroidales bacterium (assembly GCA_019429365.1). Taxonomy (GTDB): domain Bacteria; phylum Bacteroidota; class Bacteroidia; order Bacteroidales; family UBA7960; genus UBA7960. The sequence continues at coordinate 31,601 of JAHYJD010000028.1, forward strand.
CCGCCTGCCGAAGTGACCAACGATGACCTTGTGGCATTCAATAATTACCTTGCCGATAAGAAATATTCATTTTCGTTGCAAAATCAAATAATCAGCGCACTGAAGACCTATTTCAAGAAGCTGCACAACCGCAAGCTTGAGATTGAAAAGATTGAACGCCCGCGGCGCGAACACAAGTTGCCTAATATTTTGAGCAAAGAAGAAGTTGCGGCGCTTTTATCTGCATCAGTAAACCAGAAACACCGCACCATGCTCAGCCTTATTTATGCCTGCGGTTTGCGGCGCGGTGAATTACTAAACCTGAAGGCTGGGGATATTGACTCAAAAAGAGGCATGCTTACCATCCGCAACGCAAAAGGCCGCAAGGACAGGCTGGTTCCAATTTCGCAGAAAGTGATAGAAATGCTTCGAACTTATTATAAAGCATACCGGCCAAAGGTTTGGTTGTTTGAGGGGCAAAAGCCTGCTGAACAATATTCAGCCTCCAGTTTGCAAGAAGTGTTTAGGGCTGTTGTGAAAAAAGCAGTTATAAGGAAGCCTGCCACGCTGCACTGGCTAAGGCATAGTTACGCGACCCATTTGCTGGAAAGTGGAACGGATATCAGGTTTATACAAGAATTATTAGGTCACAAGAGCAGCAAAACAACTGAGATTTATACACATGTTTCGGAGAAAAGCCTGAAAAAGATTAAATCGCCTTTTGATGATTTGTAAAAGTGTTTAATTTTGAAACAGAATCGGCGTATTTTTACCATCTATCAAAAACCAGAAAACAGAAAACAGCGTGAACCGTACAATACATACCAAAATACGGAGTCTTTGTACGGGTTTTCCGTATCTATAAACGAGTTGGCATTAATTGTAAATAAACCCAGAACATGAAAATTATCTATTTAATGTTGATTATTGTTCTCATATCTTGTTCAGGACAAGGGGACAAAAGTAGCGGTGAAATTGTAGAAAAATCAACTTTTGAAACAGATACTAATGAGAATAAGCAGAAAGCAGATACCTTAGAATTACTTGACAATGGATTGATGAGCCAATTGAAGGGCGACTGGATTACAACAATTCTTACGGACAGTATTCTTAAAACAAGAGAGATTCTAAGGTGGAAGAATGTCTTCTATGGTGATTTGATGATATCAATCAATGATAATGACACTGTAATCATCAGTGGGAATATGGACTGGGGTCCAATGAAATACGAAGTTGTTGATGAGAAAACAGTTATATTGCCAGAGTGGAATAATACAAAAGTAATTTACTCGCCGGAAAAGGATTTAATCTATTGGGGCGGAACGGCAACGGGACGAGTTTTTGAAAGATTTCCAAGTAATGACTTTGTAGAAATCATTTCAAATGAAAAGTTGCTGATGGAATATGTAATTAACATCCTATTTAAAGATGATTACCTTCCCAAGGACTTTGCATCAAAAATTAAATACATATCACTTGGACTTGAAACTTACACCCCATTTACGTTTGATGCGATTGGGATAGAGAACCAAAATGAAGAAATTGAATATTATGGATGGAAATTCATTGGAGATACTTTAAATCTTTACAAAACAAGTTTTACATATGATGATGACTCAGGATTTATAAGTTACAAGCTTGAAGTCATTGATAGACAGTATTATAAGAACAACTAATGCCAACAAAGTGTATGTGCCATAAGGGGTTTAGTGAGTATTTAAGCATTCAAGCCCGCTCAAACTTTCGTTTCGATGGACAAGGATCTGCTCCGCAAACCCTTACGGCACATACACTCGACCGTTATGCACAAATATAAAGGACGCCACAACAGATGTTTAAACAGATTTTGAAAATATTGCTCATTATTGTAACAATTGGACTAATCTCATTTGCTGGAGTTTGGGTATTTGTTATGACAGATGGAGACAAGGAGGTTGTTGAACTGAGAAATGATTTAAATGGAGAAAAAATTTATCTGATTAAACAATCTTGGGGATTAGGTGACACAAAAATGGCAATTGGATTAAATAAACGACTGAGAACAGGATTTAGTAATTCCCCCAAAGACAAATACTTAGAAACTGTGGGGACAGAATTTATATTTTATAAAATTGGAGACGGAAAACTATTTGTTTACAACGACAGTTTTGTGAAACCTGTTAAAAACGCATTTAAGACAGAGATTGTATTTATCGGCTTGACAAATCCAGAGTTTATCAAACTCGGACAAGACAAGAATTATGAAAAAAAGGGACTGAAAATATTTCCAGAGTCAGTGAAAAGACGTTTAAATTATGCGGACTCATTGACAGAAAAAAATGATAACTAAATGAATATCTGTGCATAACAAAAACTATATGTCAATTGGGGTTTCGGTGCGGGCAACAAAGTTCGCAGCCCGCAACAGCGGCATCGGGGTTCGACAGGAAAGCAACCCGCAATCCCCAACTGCATATAGTTCCGTCCGTTGTGTACAACCCTAATAGGCGACCACTGGTGAGTTTTAGGGGAAAGATTAATAACATTTTGTCGTTGACAAGGAAATTTTAAACCGAAATGAAGATTTTTTTCACATTATCCCTCTTTTTGCTGATAGCTATTTTGAACAAGTCCTGCTCAAACTCACAGATTATTCACATATGCTCGGAAGACAGAAATAACTGTGTGACAATAATTACAGATAACAACATTAGATACGTTATTGCAGGGAAAACGAAAAGAGTTCCAGAAATAAATTATTTAAAGTTAGACATATCTCAGGTTGACAATTTAGCAGACGGAATATGGATATGTTGGTTGCCTGATAATAATTGGGACATGGTGGTACAAAACTCTGTGATAGTTGAAAATCAGTTGGACACCACTAAATATTTCTTTAGCAATCAATTACCAAAAGATGAAAATGGAATTCCTCATGAGACAAAATTCAGAGAAAATAATTGTGCTATATTTGACTTTTATACCATGAGATTAAGTCCTGATAAAGGGGCAATAGTTGAAATCAAATAGAATGAATAATAATTGACTGACAATAAGGGCTGTACACAACATGGTATAGCCAACAATAGCGGGGCTTGGTGGTAGTTTTACGTTCTCTGCTCCGCGTGGGCTTTTGTAGCGTGGGATAGTGACGAAGCCCGCAAATCCGCTACTGTGGCTATACCAGGAACGTTACCAGCCATAATATGAGACAGATGCTTTACATATTGACAGTTTCAATCCTTTTGACTTCTTGTGCGACAATTATGAACCAATCGCATAAGAACATAACTATTTACACAACAGAACCGAGCAAGATTATTTTAAATCAAGACACAATTACAACCATAGACAACAAAGTGAATTTGCAGGTTGAGAGAAAAAATGAACCAATAAAAATTACTGCTTCGACAGATAGTCTGACCAAAGAATTAGAAGTTGAGCCAAAGAACTCTTTTATATATTGGAGCAACATTTTTTGCAATTATGGCATTGGAATGCTTGTTGACAGGAAGAATCCTAAACGTTATTCTTACCCACAAAGAATTTATATAATCTCTACAGACACAATCAGCAGATATTACAGATATGGACAAGCAAACAATAAAGGAGAATTACACCTGCACATTTCTTTGCCTCATATAAACTCATTTAGCCTAAACCCTGAAAATGAAGGTACTAAAACTAATACTGGATTTTGGGGTTTAACAGTAGGACTTGACTATTATCATTCAAAAAACCAATTCTTAAATATTGGAATTTCGGGGGTGTCGGACTTTTTTGTTCCAGTCCCTGCAGCAGTTGATATAAGTGGTGAATATGAATTGATGAGTTCAAGATATGTAAGTATCTCTAATAATCATAGACTTGGACGCTTTTCATTGGGATATGGCCTATCCTACGCAAAAAACACTTGGGACTTTAGATATTATGACAGATTTGACCCACCCCCTCCTACAAGAGAACCGATAAAAAGAAGTCACAATGCTTTTGGGTTAGTCTTTCCGACCTATTTTCAACTTGGTGAGAAATTCAATTTTGGGGTTATATATAGACCGACTTTTTTCAGACCGACAATGACAGACAAATTTGCATATGAACATTTGATAAGTATTGACTTTGCGTGGAAAATAAGACTATTAAAGAAGTAATTACGGCTGGTAACAGGCGTTTGGCTCAATGGCGGGTGACGTGGTTAATTGAACATTCTACCCCGCATCAATTTTTGTGGTGTAATGACAGTTTTGTGCTCCGAAATCCGCCACTGCGCCAAGCGCCAAAACGTTAGGCTGCATTATGACAAAAAACTTAATTCATTCCAATGATATCTAATGAATTTTAACCTAAACTTTGATGAAATGAAAAACTATTTTGACTTTATTTTAACAGGGAAAAAATTATTCCCTTATTGGTTAGCTTTTTTAGTGGCTGTTGTAGTTCCCTATGCAATTTTGCTATTGAATTTAAGTAATATTCAACAAGGGAAAGGTACTTTAGTTACTTTCCTGACTGTTTTTTTAGTGGTAATATTATTATATTCAATTACTTTCTTTATACTCAAATTATCGATTGAAAATGTCTCGTTTAAAGGTAATAGTTTTTCATTCACGGGTACATTTTTTAAATTCTTTGGAAAATTGGTTCTTGGTATGTTTTTAACAATAATTACACTAGGAATATATGGTGCTTGGTTCGTTAAAGACATTTACAATTTTTTTGTTAATAATACATTTTATAATTCTAAT
>JAHYJD010000147.1 GCA_019429365.1 Bacteroidales bacterium
CTAAATGAAACGAATACTAATTTCCTTTAAAAATTTGGTTTCGAGGGTTTTTGCTATTTTTTTGATAACTGTACGCCTGATTTCCAGTTCGACGGGCAAATTTGGGTCTTGGTGTGCCACATTTATGGCGGTGCCGATCCAGAAGTTGATGGTATCGCTTTCCAGGAACATTTTTACAATGGAATCGGCAGGTCCTTTTCCAAGGTCGGTTCGTGGGCTGAACTTCTCTAGAATCTCAGACACCTTGCTCAGGGTAAGAATGCCTTCAGTTACCAGGTCAATGCCATCCATAAAGGAGATAGGCGGCAGCTCGGGATCGTCGAAATCGAGGGTGTCTTTAATAGGTATATTTAGCTCGCGTGAAATGATATCGGCAGTAGTTCCTCCGCAAAGCACCTTTTTGCCGTCAAAATTCTTCACAATCTGTGCCAGCTCCTTGTCTTTTTCCTGATCGAAGGGTGGACCCGAGCACAAAAGCAGTTGCCTGGGTTCCCTGAAATAAATAACTGCAGCGCTTATGTCGTCTTTTGCCTGGTAGTTATCGTTGCTGTGGGCTTTATTCACAATGCGCCCTGCCAGCTTTGCTGCCGACAATTCGGGTTTTTCTGTTATGCTGTCGGCGACCAGGTGCTGCACATTGTCGAGTCCCCAGCCCAGCAGGTACTTACCCTTTCCTAGTCCCGACTGGGTAATCCCATCACTCATTAATATAATACGGTCTTCCTTTACAGCCTCAAAGGCACAAGCCTTGATTTCTTTTCCGGCATTGTTCTCCGATTCGAGCACCAGGTATTGCCAATCGGGCTTATATAGCTCGTTGCCGCGCATTACAATGGGGTCGGGGTTGTCATAGTTTATTATGGTAGTGAGGCCCGATTCTTCAATATCGACAATAGAAAAGGTGGCATAGCTGATCTTTCGTTCACTGCAAACCGGAAGGGTGTTCATGATGATCTCTGCGATCTTGCGGGCGTCTTTATGTTCTTTGGTAAAGTTTAGCCCCATTGTAGCAGTGAGTGTAGCAAGCAGATTGGCCTTCACACCATGCCCCATGCCATCTGAGAGGACAACCACAGTGCGGTTTTCTTCCTTCACCTTTTGCGATACAAACACATCGCCGCAAATGCGCTCACCTGCATGGCTTTTCTGAAACGATCCCACCTCGATATAAAAAAGGTCTTTCATAAGTCGTTTCAGGGTTTTTGAATTTTCTGATAAGTTTCTATGATCGAATTGAGCATCTTTTCGGTGGTGCTGGCACCTTCGCCCAGCAAAAATGCAATGTTCTGCACCATCTTAAGGTTTTCGTCGATCACTTCAGTCACGCGGTTTATGATCTCCTCCTGGCGCACCTCGGCCACATACATATCGCGGAAAACGCCACCCACAATTTTGTTTGGCTTCAGCGAGTACACGCTTATGTTGAGCAGGCTGTCGCCATGGTTCACGTCTTTGCCCACCACATTCTCGTCGTTTTCGAGCACGTAAGTAAACAAGTTATAAATAGGATAGGGGAGCAGGGTTTTTAAATCGGCGCCAACCAAGCCTGGTATCACCTCATTGATCATTTCGGCATCTTCGCCAAGGACCTTAATAAAGCTTTGATTTGATTCAATGATCTTCAGCTTATCATCAACAATTACCGCAGCAGAGGGCAGATTTTGCAACAGGGCCGAAATGGTTTCGGTTTCCTGCTTGATTTTCTGGTTCTCGGTTTTTAGTGCCTTTTCCAGTTCCTGCAAGCCTTCCGTTTGTTTTTTGAGCTTCTCGTTATTGTTTTTAAGGGTTTTTATGTAATCGTTCTTGCTTTTCAGCGAGAAGGTTTGACACATTTCGGGCTTGCTCAGGCCCTGGCTTATAGAAATGGCAAAATCGCGGCAACTTTTGTGTCCGCAGGCGCTGCATGAGGCACGGTCTTCCAAATCCTTGCCCAGACTTTTCAAAATTTCTTCGATGCGATCCTGGCTGGGAACGGGCAGTCGCTGGTCGTCCTTCACAAAAGTTCGCGACAGGTCGAGCGACGAAAAGCGTTTCATGTCCTTTTCCCATCGTGCAGGGTCAAAATCTTTGAGGCGCTTGTTGGCATAGGCCACCACCATGGAACGGCGCAAAAACTTGTGAGAGCGGTCGGTAGTGCCTGGCCCCATAAGGCAACCTTGATCATAAAACAGGCTGAAGTGCTTTTTGATGTTTTCGGTATTTTGGCTGAACTCCTCCACAGCCTGCTGCATATTCTCCTTGCCGCTGGCCGAAATGGTGGAACCTTTCAGCAAATCGGTACTGATCTCTGCCGCATAAACAATACCTCCGGGAAGCGGGTAGAGTGAACCCAGGTTACCGATGGGCGGATCAAAGTCAGAATATTCAACCTTGCTTTCCTTTATATTAAAGCGTTCAAACAGCAGGCGGAGTTCCCTGAAGGTAAGAACCGCGTCAACCCTGCCATCGTCGTCAAAAAGGCTGGCTTCGTGTTTTGCCGAAAGGCAGGGGCCAAAGCAAACCACTTTTATATCGCTGCCAAAGGCTTTCCTCACCACTTTGGCCGTAGCCGTCATGGGGGTAACAATGGGCGCAAGGTTATCGGTAAGTTCAGGATAGTACTTTTCCACAAAGGAAACCAGGCTGGGGCAGTTGGCCGCCATATAATATTTGCCCTTGAAATTCTCGAGCAGCTCTTTGTATTTGCGTGCCACCAGGTCAACCCCAAACGAGATTTCACTCACATATTCAAAGCCCAGCTTGCGGATCATTTCAACAAATTTGCGATAGTCCTGAATGTCAGGAAATTCACCGCTAATGGTTGGATCGACAACAGCAGCAACTTTGTTATCTGAGGCTAGCAGCTCAATGGCTTTGTCGAGCTCGCTGAGGTGCGACACTGCATTGGAGCCACAAACCGACAGGCAACTTCCGCATCCAATGCAACGGTCGTGATTCACCACGGGCTTGCCATCGGTGCGTGCCACAATAGCTTTTACCGGGCAGGTGCGAACACAGGCATACGACTGGGTGCAAAGGCTGTGGTCTATTTTTATGATTTGCATAATTCCCGTTTCTTAAATGCTACACTTTTAAATCGATGGGCAGCAAAATGCCCCGGCTTAACGCGACTCAAAAAACTGGTCAAGGATATTTATCACATTGGCTTCGGTAACCTGGTTATACTGGGTATCGTTTATTCTGAGCATGGGGCCATGCTCGCATTGCCCAAAACAATGCGAACCCCTGAAGGTAACCTGCTGAAGCCGCCCGGTTTCTTTCAGGTAATCCTGAATAAGCTGGAGCGTTTTCTTGTTTCCGCGCGAAAAGCAACTGCTTCCCATGCAAATGGTTAGTTCAATATCATGGTTTTCCATTATTGCCCTTCAAATATTATTTTGTTGTACATCAATGGTTAACAAAATTACGGATTCCTTTTGAATTAAAAGTTACCTGCATAACATCTCTGAATTTTTTAGGCTAATTACGATTTAATCTAAATAACAATAAGCCCATAAATGCCTGTTTAAAAATATTTTGCAAATCATTACCAGTACCGAAAATACTGTTTCAGGGCTTGTGGCTGCTGGCATAATTCATTGAGGTTGCAATAATTAAACAAAAAATCTTCCTTTATTCGGCGATTTTGTTTATTATTGTGAAAAAAATTACAACTTACAATCCATGCAGCCTTCCATTGAATTAATTCTTGAGAAATTCCCCAACAAACAGCGGGAAGATCTGATACCTCTGCTGCAAAAGATACAGGATGAGTTCGGCTTTCTTTCGGAAGAGATCATCACCCGGGTAGGGGCTTACCTTTCAATTTCCGTGAATAAAATTTACGGTGTGGCCACTTTTTACGACAATTTCCGTTTCGGGCCGGTGGCGCGTTACCATATAAGGCTTTGCCACGGCACGGCATGCCATGTAGCCGGATCATCGACCCTGCTGCAGGAGCTTGAAAAACAACTGAAGATCAGGTCGGGCGAAACCGATAAGGAGGGCCTGTTCAGCCTCGAGGTGGTTTCGTGCGTGGGTGCCTGCGGCCTGGCTCCGCTCATCGAAATCAATGGAGAGTATTTTACAGGACTTACTTTGGCAAAACTAAATGAAGTACTGGATTCAATAAGAGCAAAAGACCAAACACTATATGAAAGCTAAATCAGCAGAAGAGTTAAAGCAGTTTCTTGTAAGGCAGGTATTGCTTAACCCGCGGCGTCTGGAGCTTCCGCAGCTTGAGAAAGAGCTTTCGTATATAAGCCGTGAGCGGGTCAGTAAACCAGTTATTTATGTAGGCATGGCTACCTGTGGCCGCATTGCCGGAGCCGACAAAACCTTTGCTGCCATTCGTGAGTATATCGACGACCACGGAATGGATGTGGACCTGGTAGAAGGAGGCTGCGTGGGGCTGTGCAGCGCAGAACCTGTGGTTGATGTACAGCTGCCCGGCAAGGCGCGTATTTCTTTCGGAAATGTGTATCATGATCAGGTGCAGCACCTGCTCGATGAAATCATGAACCACAACCTGCCCGAAGCCAATACTATCGGACAATACGGAAACGAGATATCGCAGTCGTGGGAAGGTGTGCGCCAGGTAAAGGAACATCCTTTTTTTGCCGGCCAAAAAAGAGTGCTGCTCGACAACTGCGGCCTCATCGGCCCGGTTTCTGTGGAAGAATACATTGCCCGTGGCGGCTATTGGGCTTTTGCCGACACCATTTCCAGGCTTACCCCGGCCAGCGTTTGCCAGATTGTGGAAGATAGCGGGCTTGCAGGAAGGGGCGGGGGAGGATATCCCGCAGGAAAAAAGTGGACCAAGGCCCTGAAAACCATTTCTGACCAGAAGTTCCTGGTGTGCAACGCTGTAGAAAGTGACCCTGGCAGCTATATGAACCGGG
>JAHYJD010000029.1 GCA_019429365.1 Bacteroidales bacterium
GGGCTGTGATCTCTTCGGTCATTTTGATGGATTGGGGTTTTGGTTTGTAATAATAGGAAGAAAAATTGAAAGTGAAAAATGGATTATGGATAAAAGCCCCCGCTGAGCGAAACGAAGTCGGGAGGTGGTTCGGGAATACCATCTTCATAGTTAAACCGTGTTTCAACCGTGTTTCAACCGTTTTAAAACGTCTTAAATACGGCTTAAGTACGGTTGAAGTTAGAATTTGATTATGTGCATTAGTCAGGGTGCGACTTGGAGTCGCGCCCTGACAATCCAACCTCAAGCTTTTATTTCACATTTAAATCACTGTATTTCAATACTTTTAAATATTTTGTTTAATTTTTTTCATTTTTTATTAAACAAAATGAAAATACGTGCTGTTTACTGATCAAACAAACCCAAAAATTCAAACCTTAAAAACCCACACAATGAAAAAACAAATTTTGAACCTCATGAATCGCTCCAGCGCCCTGCGCTTTGGTCTTGTTATCGCTCTTGGTATTTTTGTTGCTTCCTGCAGCAAAGATGAAATGGACTCAGTGGCCATTCCCGGATCGACTGAATTGAACATTCTGGAAAAACTTGCAAGCTTTGAAACCTCAGGCCAGCAAAATGGTATTGACGAAGATGGCAGCGAGTATATAATGAATGGTATGGATTATACCGAAATTATTGATGAAAAAGGTGCCCAAGTAATGAATAAGACAAAAAACCCTACTTTCAGCACCCTTAATGTAGCCCTTGCACGCACTGGTCTGGCTAGTGTTGTTTCTTCTAACCGTCTCACTGTTTTTGCTCCCACCGATGAGGCTTTCGCTGCACTGGGTCTTTACCCTAACAACATTGCTTCAGTACCCAACCTCCGCGAAATTCTTCTTTACCACGTAGTATCTGGCACGGTTTACAGCTTTGACCTTTCGAATGGTTTTGTACCCACTGCCAATGGCGCTGCTGTAGAAATTAACCTTGACAATGGTGTTTTCGTTAATGACGCCCAGGTTATCATGGCCGACATTAAAGCCCGCAATGGTGTCATTCACGCTATCGACAAGGTGATCTTCCCCCCGACCATGAACCTGGTGGAACTTGCCCTGAGCTTCGACCCCGAATTCTCAATCCTGGTGCAGGCTGCTATAAAAGCCGACCTCGTAAATGTACTGGCAACTGGTGGTCCCTTCACCGTGTTTGCTCCCACCAACGATGCTTTTGTAGCCCTTCTGGGTGAGCTTGGTGCCAGCAGCCTCGACGACATTCCGGTAGATGTTCTTACCCAGGTATTGCTTTACCACGTTGTTGAAGGACGCGTTTTTTCGAGTGATTTGGTAAGCGGACCGGTACCCACACTGAACGGTACATTCAACGTGAACACCAGCAACTTCACCATTACTGACGCCAACGACCGCGTATCGAACATTATCACTTCGCTGGTAAATGTGCAGGCTACCAATGGCGTGGTACATGTAATTGACCGCGTAATTCTTCCCGCGCTGTAATAAGCAATCCCCTCCATTCCATATATATCCCCCAAAGGGTCGCCGGTTGGCGGCCCTTTTTTTGTTTTTCAGAATCAATGGCTGGAATGAATTTTCAGAAAAGGAAAACTACAGCTGGGCTCACCCAAATAAATCCAGTATTCAATTTTTAATATTCAAAAAAAATACTTATATTAGTGAAATGTCAATTATTATCTCGACCTATTAACCCTTAAAACAAGATTCTATGAAAAAAGCAGGAATAATTATTGTGATTGTTGGTTTACTACTCACTATTTTTTCAGTGGTAAATTTTGTCACCAGGGAAAAGGTACTTGAGGTAGGTGAAATCGAAGTAACCCGCGATAAACAACATGGTTTGGACCTGTCGCCTTTTGTTGGGGTAGCGGTTATAGTTGCGGGTGGATTGGTTTATTTCCTGGGAAAGAAAAAGTAACGCTTAATCATCGGCAAATAAGCTGGCAGAAAGAGTTCTGATAAGTGCCTGATACACGGCAATGCCCTGATCGAGTGCGGCCAGGGGGATGCGTTCGTTTACGTTGTGGATCGATTTTACATGCTCCGGATCGAACGCAGCCGGCACCAGTCCATAAGCCGGAATGCCTTTGGCCCTGAAAAAAAGATTGTCGTTGGTGGCGGGCATGAGCATGGGGGTAACCGGCACATGGCCAAAGATTTCGTGTATGGCCTGCTGAAGGGCATGGTAGTATGGACCGGTATCAGAAACAGGAGAATGGGGCGTCTCTTTGATCACTATTAACTCAACGTCGTATTCTTTAATACTTATCTGCAATATTCTCAGAAATTCTTCCGAAGAAGCGCCGGGCAACAGGCGCACGTCGAAAGTTGCCCAGGCACTATTCGACATTTGGTTAAATGCACCAGATGATGAACCAACTCCTGTAAGAGTAATGGTATTATTCAGCAAAGAATTAACCAGTTCTTCCTGGCAAACTTTTTTTCCAATTACGGGGCTAAGAAACCGGTAATTTTTAAGGGCAAATTTTCTGATTCCCTTTTCGTAATAACCCATCTCTTTAAGCATATTAAGCACCAGCGGTGTCATCACTGGTTTGCTTTTCATGTTTAAAATGACATTAGTGGCCAGTGCGAGCTCTTTTGCAGGATACTCGTGCGAAGGAACCGAACCATGTCCAAAATTTGTTCCGGAAGTCTCCATTTTAAGCCAGAGTGCCCTTTTCTGAGCAACCTCCACTCCAAACATGATCAGCTCTGGTGCCGCGCTGACAATTTCGGTACACCCGATGCCTCCTTCACCATAAACCACAACCGGGTTCAGCTCCAGGAGAAAGTGTTCAGCAACCAGTCCAGCACCCAGTAAGCCATCATCCTCTTCATTGGAAACAGCCAGAAGGGTAAAATTATACTGAAACTCTCTCATGGCCGCTTCTTCCACAAAGCTGGCAATGGCAAATAGCTGCATCACCCCATGGCCCTTGTTATCGAATGCCCCCCTACCCCATATATGCCCATCGGCAATAACGCCTGCAAAGGGCGGGTAAGTCCATAAATCAATATCACCCTCAGGCACCACATCAATGTGGGTCAGGAAGACAATATTTGGTTTGCCCGTTTCGAGGGGATACAATGAAGCAGCAAAGTTGTAGCTATTGGTTTCCCCGGAAAACAGCCGCACATGTAAGCCATTTTCGCGGCAAGCATTTGCAAGAAATTCACCGGCAGGTTTTTCCTTGCCCGTAATTGAGGGAATCTGAATGTAATGGCTTAAAAAAACGGCTTCTGCGGAGTGATCCGGAATGGGTCGCTCCTCTAAATCCTGGCCAAATAACGGGTAGCCTGAAAGAACCAGAAAAACCAGGAAATAGTATCTAAAGCTGGCAATATCCATAAACCCTCCTCTGCGTTATGGATTAAAACCTTCCTATTGCAATTTAAACAAATATTTAATACGAAAAACATTTAACATAATTTATTTAACCCTCATAGTGATTTTTTTAGCATTGACCACTATCTGTAAAGGCTTTTCAACACTATGTATATACGTATTTTAAACTGCAAAGAAAGGGCTATCCTTACAATTAATTTATCAAATCTTTCTTTTCAACGAAAGCAGATACGCCAAGATTTTATTCTTCCTTGAGAATGGTTCTAAACCGGTAATTGTGGACCGGTTCAGCACCAAGCAGGTGCCTGATAAAGTAATTCCAGCGCACTTTCGTGAAATAGTCGCCATCGGTCCTGCCAAAGCTGTGGTTTCTGCCTGGCAAAATAAGCATGTCAAAGTCTTTCTGGGCCCTGATCAGGTATTCGGCGAGTTTGTATGTGGCTGAGGGGTTCACATTTTCATCGATGGCGCCATGGGCAATAAGCAGGCGGCCCTGCAATTTGTGCGCATTGGTAACGTTCGACTGTTCGTGGTAAAAGTCGCCAACAGGGTAACCCATGTACATTTCGGGCCACCAGGCTTTTTCCATACGATGGTCGTGATCGGCTGCCGAAGCCACACCAACTTTATATATTTCAGGGTACTGCAGCATAGCACGACCGGCATCATAACCCCCGGCCGAGTGCCCGAAGATGCCCACACGCGTGGTGTCTATCCATTTGTAAATACCGCCAAGCTGTTGAATAGCCGATACATGACAATCGAGGCTGAAGCCCATATTGCGATACGACACATTCCTGAAAGCTTTCGAACGCTGCGCAGTGCCCATGCCATCAACCACCATCACAGCAAAACCAAATGCCCTGAAAGGGTTAATGATGTTGAAAATGCCATCAGAAAATGACTTTGGGGTAATGGAGGTATGCGGTCCGGTATAGGAATAATCAATCAATGGGTACTTCATGCGTGGATTAAAATCGAGTGGCTGGTAAATCACCCCGTAAATATCGGTAACGCCATCACGAGCTTTGGCGGTGAATTGAAGGGGCGGTCTCCAACCGGTGACAAACAAGTCTGAAGCATCAGCCTCGCTAACTTTAAAAACAACTTCACCACCTGTCATCTTTCTGACCACAGAAATCGTTGGAAGATCAACCCTGGAATAATTGTCAACAATGAATTCTTTGCAAGGTGACAAACTTACCTGGTGGTGGGCATTTTCGGGGGTGAGTAATTTCATCCCACTGCCATCAAAGTTTACCCGGTACAGGTGGTTGTAATAGGGATTTCGTCCGGGCTCCCTGCCACCAGCCACAAACCAGATGATTTCTTTTTCTTCATCAACATGCAGCACACTTTTTACCACGTATTCACCATTGGTTACCTGTTTGATCAAATTACCCGTGTTCCAGTCGTGCAGATACAAATGGTACCAACCACTTTTTTGAGAGCTGAACAGCACTTTGTCGCTCCCGATCCGTTGCAGGATCAGGCTGCTGTATTCCACGGAAGTGTCGCTGGTTTCTGACAGCAATACATTGGTCTTTCCGGTTGCGGCATCTATTTTTAATACGTCAGCCTTTTTAAAACCACGATGGGCATAGAGTGCATGCAAACTGTCGGCATTTTCTGACCAGACAAAACTTACTCCGATAAAATGCGGGATGGGCGGCACATCAATGGCCGTTTCTGTGCCTGTTTCAAGGTCGAAAATCACCGGAAGGTAATAAACCACGGTGGTATCGCCCGGCGAACCACGGTAATAGCTGAGCAGCCGCGGCCTGAAAAGGGTATCGACCGAAAAATCGAGCAGATACATTTTCTGCGCCTTGCTCAGGTCGGCAATGTAGGTAAGCAATTTGCGTGAATCGGGCGACCAGTTTACAAAGAGGTTCTCCGGCCTGGTAGCGCCCTCGCCCACCATAATATCTGACCAGGCATAGGTATTGGCATATTCGTACTGGTATTTGCCGCCATTGCTGAGTTGCTGCTCCTCCCCTGTTTCCAGGTTGCGAACAAACAGGTTGAAATCTTTGGTAAATGCCTGAAGCTTCCCATCGGGTGAAAGTCCTGGCTGACTTCGCTCCTGCTGGTCCTGCCGGATCAGCTCAAGCGATTCCAGGTTATATTTCCATGTAACCTCATCAAACCTGAACAAAACAAGGTTTTTGCCCTCAAACCTGATCATGCTGAAAGGAAGATCGGCCGCATCAACCGTTTTGCCTGTCTTTTCTGCCAGTTTTTGGGCCAGAAGCACATGATCAAACAATTCTGTGGTGGATTGTAAGACCAGATCGGTAAGAAAAAACCTTTTCCCTTGCCGGGTTTGCGTTACATGCCAGAAGCCGCTGCTGTCGGCCAGCCAGTTGGGTTGCACATTCAGGTGGTACACCAGCTTGCTGATGTTGGCCTGCAAAAAGGTTTCGGCCCGCTCGTAATGGGCTTCCGTAATCTGGATTTTGCTCGAGCATGCTGCAAATAACGGCAATAATGCAAAAAGGAGATATGTTTTCTTCATGCTTCCAAAGATATGACGAACAAATGTCGGAAAAATCACCTTAATTAAACAATTTGCATTCTATTTAAGCAAGGTTGGTGTAAAGAAACCGGAGCAATTGGGCAATATATTACCTTTGTTTTTTATAGCCACCAAGGCACTAAAACACCAAGAAACACAAAAAAGTAATTATCAGTATGTTACTTTAGTGAGATTTCGTTTTTTTGTGTTTTCGTGGCAAAGTTGAACCAGTAAAGGCAAACAAACCAGAATAATGTCCGGCGGAATTTTATTCGACATACGCAGGTATTCAGTACATGATGGACCGGGCATACGCACCACGGTCTTTTTCAAGGGCTGCCCCTTGAACTGCCTGTGGTGTCACAACCCGGAAAGTATAATGCCGGAGCCTCAGCCCATAAAAAGATGCCGGCAACTAAACGGTAATAAAGAATGGGTCGATGAAATGGTTGGAAGGCAGTATTCTTCTGCTGAAGTTATGGAGAACATTGGCCGTGACCTGCTGTTTTTTGAGGAAAGTGGCGGAGGGGTCACCTTTTCGGGCGGAGAGCCCCTGCTGCAAACAGCGTTTTTGCTTGAGCTGCTCTCCCTTTGCAGGGAAGCCGGCATTCACACTGCCGTGGATACTTCGGGTCACGCTTCCGCGGAAGCGTTTAAAGAAATGGCTGCACAAACTGATCTTTTGCTATTCGACATAAAAACCACTGACAATAAAAAGCATGAAGCATTTACAGGTGTTGGCAACGAGCTGATATTGAGTAATTTTAAGTCCCTTAACGGGAAAGGCCCGGCAGTAATTGTTCGCATACCGGTGATTCCGGGCTTTAATAGTACTTTTGAAGAAATGCAGGCCATTGTAAAGGTCCTTAAATCGAGCCAGGCCAAAATTGAGGCCGTAAACCTGCTGCCCTACCACAGGCTCGGCCGGCAGAAATACCAAGCCCTGGGCATGCAGCAACCACCAGTCTTTAAACCCGAAACCACCCCTGAACAGATGCAGCAGCTGATGGGCGTTTTTGAGGAGGCGGGGTATAAGGTGAAAATGGGAGGGTGATTGGTGGATTGGTGGATTGGTTGATTGGTGGATTGGTGGATTTGTGATTGATGAATTATGATTGATGATTAAAATAGTCAACGTTAATTAGGCATTGGCAAACTGGAAACTTGAACTTTAAATCTTGAACTTGTATCAGGAAGAACCTCCCCCAGCCCCTCCCTGCTAGTAGGGAGGGGTGCTCTCGCCAGAGGCGAGACGGGGTGGGTCCTAAATCCGCGTAATCTGTTAAAATCCGTGTAATCCTTTTTATCATGAACGACCGAGTTGTTTTTCTCCGAACACAGAGCCTTGAGGCTGAGAATGTGTTAAGTCACGAACGGGCGGTGTTGGTCACTGAGTTTTATCGCGACCTGCTGCCCGAAAACGAGCCGGCACCGGTGCAGCGGGCATTGTGCTTTAAGCATATTCTGGAAAATAAAAGCCTTTTTATTGGCGAAAAGGAGCTGATTGTGGGTGAGCGCGGCCCGGCGCCCAAGGCCACTCCCACCTACCCCGAAGTCACGCTGCACTCGCTCGAAGACCTTGACATTCTTAACTCCCGGCCCAAGGTTTCATTTGAAGTATCGGAGGAGACTCGCAACGTTTACGAGCAGGAGATCATTCCGTTCTGGAAAGGGCGCACTAATCGCGACAAGCTGATGGCGCTGATGAGCCCCCGCTGGAAAAGGGCTTATGAAGCGGGCATTTTCACCGAGTTCCAGGAGCAGCGCGCTCCGGGCCATACCGTGCTCGGAAAGAAAATGTTCGGCAAAGGCATGCTCGACCTGATCAACGAATGTAATGCCGCCATGGACGGCCTTGACTTTGACCGCGACAAGCAAGCCAGCGAAAAGGCGGCCGAGCTCAAAGCCATGAAAATTGCTGCACAGGCGCTCATAACCTTTGCATACCGCCATTCTGAAGCCTTAAATGAGTTGGCTTTGGCCGAAAAAGATACCGCCCGGCGCAATGAACTTCAGCACATGGCTGCTGTTTGCCAAAGGGTACCGGCCCATGCGCCGCAGACCTTCCACGAAGCGCTTCAGCACTATTGGTTCATCCACCTTGGGGTGATCACCGAACTTAATCCCTGGGACTCGTTCAATCCAGGACGCCTCGATCAGCACCTGATGCCTTTTTTCGCCAAAGAGTCAGCAGCCGGAACCCTTGATCGCGAGCAGGCGCGCGAGTTGCTGCAGTGCTTCTGGGTGAAATTCAACAACCACCCTGCCCCGCCAAAGATGGGTGTCACCGCACTCGAAAGCAACACCTACACCGACTTTGCCTTGATTAACCTTGGAGGTGTGAAAGCTGATGGCAGCGACGCGGTAAACGAAATGACCTACCTGATCCTGGAGGTCATCAAGGAAATGCGCCTGCTGCAACCCAGCAGTATGGTGCAGGTGGGCAAGAAAAACCCCGACCGGTTTATTCACAAAACGCTCGACATTATCCGCACCGGCTTTGGGCAGCCTTCCATATTCAATACCGATGCCATTATTCAGCAGTTGCTTCGCCAGGGAAAAGACATTGAGGATGCCCGCAACGGAGGCGCATCAGGTTGCGTGGAAACAGGCGCTTTCGGAACTGAAGCCTACGTGCTGACGGGCTATTTTAACCTGGCAAAAATCCTTGAGGTGACCCTGCACAATGGCTTTGACCCACGCACCCAGAAGCAGATCGGACCTGAAACAGGAGATCCGCTCAGTTTTAACACATTCGATGACCTGCTCCAGGCTTACAAAACCCAGATCCGTTACTTTGCCGACATAAAAATTGAAGGGAACCTGATCATTGAGCAGCTTTTTGCCACACAATTGCCGGTGCCTTTCCTTTCGCTATTGATCGATGACTGCATTGCCAACGGCAAGGACTACAACGCAGGCGGAGCGCGTTACAACACCAGCTACATTCAGGGCGTTGGCCTTGGCAGTGTTACCGACAGCCTTGCTGCATTGCGTTTCCACGTATTTGATAAGGAGACCATTTCCATGGAAGGCATGCTGGAAGCCATACAAAACAACTTTGAAAATTACGGGGAGTTCCGCCGTGAACTGGTTTTTAGCACCCCGAAATACGGCAACGACGACGATTATGCCGACCAGCAGGCCACCCAGACATTCAACATGTACTTCGAAGCAGTGGATGGCCGCCCGTGCTATCGTGGCGGAAAATTCCGCATAAATATGCTTCCTACCACCTGCCATATCTATTTTGGCAGCGTAACGGGTGCCCTGCCCGATGGCCGTTTGGCGGGCAAGCCGCTCTCGGAAGGCATTAGCCCGGTGCAGGGCGCCGACCACAAAGGACCCACGGCTGTGCTGAAATCGGCTGCAAAAATTGACCACATAAAAACCGGCGGCACGTTGCTAAATCAGAAGTTCACCCCTTCTTTTTTTGATGATCCTGAAAGTTACAAGAAACTAACGGCGCTGATCCGGACCTACTTCAGACTCGATGGCCACCACATACAGTTCAACGTGGTATCGGCCGACACCCTGCGCGATGCCCAGAAGCACCCCGAAAAATACCGCGACCTGATTGTTCGGGTGGCAGGCTACAGCGACTACTTCAACGACCTGGGCGAAGACCTGCAAAACGAAATCATTGCCCGCACAGAGCATAGTGAATAATCGTTTCTTAGCCTATTTTTAAAAAACCCGGTGCAACTCTTTGCCCGGGTTTTTCGTTTTGGTAACCCTCTTAAATTTCCCTAAATTCGTAGGCTAAGAATTAGCTGCAACTATTGAAAAATATAAAGGTTTACATGTTTACTTCCCTGAACTTCCATTCTAACGTCCAATTTATACGTAATACCTTGGCATCCAATAAACTACTACCCGGCATATTATTTTTTTTGTTCTTGCTATTGCTGCAGAGTACAGTATGGTCGCAAACAATTGCCATTAACGAAGTGATGGCTTCCAATGCCTGGACCATTGCCGATGAGGACGGAGACTTTGAAGACTGGATTGAACTTTTCAATTTTGGTTCAGAACCTGTAAATCTGGAAGGGTTTGGCCTCTCCGACAATTACGAAAATCCTTTTAAGTGGGTTTTCCCGTCGGTAACCCTTAACCCTGGCGAGCATCTTTTGGTTTGGGCTTCAGGAAAAGACCGGCGGCCGGTTCAGGGCGCTTTTACACCCGGTTTGGTGCGAGAGGTTTTTGGAGGCATCCCTGGAGTGGCTGTCAGTGACCTTACAGGCCACATCAGTTTCCCGGAGAATCCCAGTACCCGAAACATTCTTACCAGGCTTTTTGAAGCGCCTTCCAATTACGGAGTTGAATACGGGCAGAGAGTCTATGGATATATCAAGGCACCCCAGAGTGGCTTCTACACTTTCTGGATTGCCAGCGACGATAACTCCCAACTGTTTATAAGCACCTCAGAAAGCCCTGAGGATACTTTGTTGATTGCCCACGTGCCCTTAAATACGGCTCCCCGTCAATGGCATCTATATCCAGCGCAACAATCTGATCCTGTTCACCTGCAGGAAGGAACATACTATTACATCCTGGCTTTAATGAAGCAAAACCACTGGGGCGACAACCTTGCCGTGGCCTGGGAGCTCCCTGACGGTACATTTGAAGGCCCCATCGAAGGTCAAAACCTCTTCAGGGCCAGGGCGGAGCTTCACACCAATTTCAGCATTAGCCAGGATGGAGAAGAAATAATCCTGACGAGCCCCCAGGGTGATTTGATCAGTGAGCTTTTGCCCAGAGCCATTCCAACAGGTATTTCATATGGCCGGGTGCCCGATGGAACGGGAGATTGGCACTTCTTCAGTGAGCCAACACCAGGAATGCCTAACAACAGCCAGCCTTTTGGCGAACTTTTGAACCCTCCGGTTTTTTCCCAACCAGGAGGTTTCTATTCAGAAGCTTTTCATATGTCCGTTTCACATCCCGATCCGGAGGTGCAAATTATGTTTACACTCGATGGTTCTGACCCTGATCCTGAGAACCTCTCTGGAACAACCTATTCTTACAAAAATGTATATCCGCAAAACCCCGGCGACCCTTTTGGAATATTCCTGACCAATACCTTCAGAACACATCTTTATTCTGATTCTATATTTATTTATGATCGTTCGGCTGAACCAGATAAACTTACCCAGATATCTTCTACCTGGCACCGAACGCCTTATTACCTGCCAAACGAGCCGGTGAGCAAAGGTACGGTGATAAGGGCCCGGGCGGTAAAACCCGGTGCCCTTCCCAGTCAAACGATTACCGCCACCTATTTCATAAACGAAAGTGATACCGCCACGTACCCCGTACCGGTGATTTCACTCAGCCTCCAGGAGGATGCCTTTTTCGACTATTACGAGGGCATTTATGTGGCAGGACAGTTGTTTGACGAGTGGCGGACGGCATACCCCCACGCCAGCCCGTTAGGAGGAACTCCCTCCAACTATTTTCTAAGGGGAGATTTTACGGAAATCAATGCCCACCTTGAATTTTTCGAACCGAACCGGACCGTGGCTTCCTTATCGCAAAATATGGGAGTAAGGTTACACGGAGGCTGGAGCAGGGCCTTCCCGCAAAAATCCTTAAGGCTTTATGCCAGGGCCCGTTACGGAGCCTCACATTTTGCGCACCCCTTTTTTCCCGACCGGAAATACGAAAGCTTTAAGCGCCTGATCCTCAGAAACGCCGGACAGGATTACCATAACGCTTTTATGCGCGATGGGGTGATACAAACCATGGTATCACACCTGAATTTTGACACCCAGAATTTCCAGCCTGCCGTACTTTTTCTAAATGGCGAATACTGGGGCATTCACCACATAAGAGAAAGATTGGACAAACATTACCTGGAAAGGGTTTACGGGGTAGAACCTGAAAACATTGATTTGCTGGAAACCAATGCCATTACCATTGAAGGCGATCCGGAACACTACCATTCCATGATCGACTTCATTGCCAACAACCCAATGAACGATCCATCGAACTTTGAGCATATCAAAACCATGATGGATCTGGATAATTTCACAGACTACCAAATTTCCAACATTTATTTTGCCAATACCGACTGGCCAGGCAACAATGTTAAATTCTGGAGGCTCAAAACCGATGGATTTCAGCCCCATGCACCCCCGGGCCACGATGGGCGCTGGCGATGGCTATTGTTCGACACGGATTACGGCCTGGGCTTATACGAAACCTTTTCACACAACACCCTGGCTTTTGCTACCGACTCCGCACAAACCCAATGGCCCAACCCGGCTTGGTCTACCTTTCTTTTGCGAAAACTACTCGAGAATGAGACCTTCCGCATTGACTTTATCAACCGTTTTGCCGATTTGCTCAACACAGCGTTCCTTCCTGAGCGAACAACAGAAATTATTGAAGATTGCAGGCAGTTGCTGGACCCCATAATGCACGAGCAGACCCAGAGATGGAGTTCGCCAGGTTGGGGAAATCCTACCCTTTGGCACAACGATGTGGACGATCTTATTTTGTTTGCAAGCCTAAGGCCGGTCTACCAGCGCAACCATATACGCATGCAATTCGGCCTTACGGATTATGCAAACCTTAACGTGGATGTGAACGACCCTGCAGCGGGATACATCCGAATCAACACCATAGTCATTGTTGCCGGGACCCCGGGTGTGCCCGAATCTCCTTATCCCTGGAGCGGCACTTACTTCAGAAATATCCCGATTCAAATTGAGGCCATTGCAAAACAGGGGTATGTTTTCAGCCATTGGGAAGGCGATAATAATGGCAATGACCCATTGTTAAACATAACACCCACGGGAAACCATTCCCTTACCGCCTATTTTACTGAAAGTCAAGCCCCAGAAACTGAACTTATCCATTACTGGCATTTTAACAACTTACCCGACGGAACCCTGACCTATGTTCAGCCTGATTTCTCAGAAGTGACCGGCGCACTTATTTCTTACCCAGGCACAGGTGATGGCTATATGGACAAAAGAACCCACCGGGCAGAAGATCCGGTATCGAACCTTAATCTCCAGATGGGCCAGGAGCCAAACCAGGGAGCAGTGCTGAGGGCAAGAAATCCTTCCGATACCCGATCGCTGATCATTGAATCACCCTCTACAGGCTATAAAGATATTATTCTGACTTATGCCACCTCCCGAACCAACAATGGTGCGACCCAACAAGAGGTTTATTATTCAACCAATGATGGTGCCGAATGGCATTATACCGGACAGAGCCATACGCTGTCACTACTGCCAGATTGGGAATTGATTACGATTGACTTATCAGATACGGAAGCTGTAAACAACAATGCAGGCCTGCAGTTTAAGGTTATTTTTACTGGAAACAACACGAGTGGCACCTCGGGTAATAATCGTTTTGATAATATATCCGTTTCAGGAGCCCTGATAAGCAATTCAAATAATCAGCCCTCCCATCATTACAATATCACCATTAAGCCCAACCCGGCCAGTGAATTTTTTACACTAAGCTTAGCCCCAATCGGCAACCCCAGCGGCTTGCTCAGGGTCTACAACCTGGATGGGAGCATTGCTCTGGAGCAAGTCGTTTATCAGCCAGAAACACAGGTATTTATTGGCTCCCTCTTGCCGGGCCTTTACATCATTCATTTTATCAACGAAAAAGGAATTGCTTCAAAGCGCTTAATTAAGAATTAAGATGTTCAAGTCCGATTTTGTCCTTTTCGCTCTTGCAAATTAGGTTTTCAACAAAGCCAATAGTATTTTTATGCTTTCATTTTTCTGAACAAACCTTTCTGAGAGAATTTTAATTACCAAACAAATTTTTAAAAAATGACTGAACAAGAACTTCAGATTCGCCGGCTGGTGGAACTGATCAAAAAAAATTTAAGACAGGTGCTCCTCGGACTGCTGGTGTTTATTGCCCTGCTCACCTCGGTGAAAACCGTGGGCCCCGAGCAGGAAGGCATTGTGCTGTTTCTCGGTAAATATAACCGGACAGTTCAGCCAGGCCTGAACTTTATCGTGCCTTTCGGGCTCGAACACATGTACAAAATCCCTGTGCAGCGCCAGCTCAAGCAGGAATTCGGGTTTCGCACGGTGGAGGCTGGCGTGCGATCGCAGTACTCCAAAGACGCTTACCGCGACGAGTCGCTTATGCTTACCGGCGACCTCAACCTGGCTGATGTGGAGTGGGTGATCCAATACCGAATTGTGAACTCATACAACTACCTTTTCAGGGTGCGCGATGCCGAAGATGCCCTTCACGACATGGCCGAAGCCGCCATGCGTAAAATTGTAGGTGATCGTACGGTGAATGAGGTGCTTACGGTAGGACGTCAGGAAGTGGCTTCCAGCGTGGAAGTTTTGCTTCAGCGCATGTGCAACGAATATGAAAACGGCATTCGAATAGACCAGGTAGTGCTGCAGGACGTGAATCCGCCCGACCCGGTGAAGCCATCGTTTAATGCTGTGAACGAAGCCCAGCAGGAACGCGAAACCCTTATTAACAGGGCCGAGTCGGAATACAACCGTGTGATTCCACGGGCACGTGGCGAAGCCCAGGAAACCATACAGCTGGCCGAAGCTTATGCCCTGAACCGCGTAAATATTGCCACCGGCGAAGCCGACCGCTTTAGCTCGCTTTATGCTGAATACGTGAAAGCACCTGAGGTGACTAAAAAACGCCTCTACTATGAAACAATGGAGCGTATTTTGCCAAACCTTGGCAACAAAATCATTGTGGACGAAAAAGGCACCAATGTGCTGCCTCTGTTGAACATCGACCAGGTAAGGCAAGGCAATTAATCCAAAAAAAAATCCAAATGAAAACTAAATTTATCATAATACTTGTTTCGGTATTGGTACTGCTGATCCTCTCTTTGAGCAGCATGTTCATACTCGATGAAACCCAGCAGGCCATTGTAACCCAGTTTGGGAAACCCGTCGGGGGCCCACGCACCGAGCCCGGCCTCAACTATAAGGTTCCGTTCATACAGAAAGTGCAGTATTTCGACAAGCGCTATCTGAAATGGGATGGCGACCCCAACCAGGTGCCGACACAGGATAAAAAGTTCATCCATGTCGACACCTATGCGCGCTGGCAAATCACTGATCCCCTGCAGTTTTTTATTCGCCTTAGGGACGAGCGCAGTGGACAGTCGCGCCTCGATGACATTCTGGATGGTGAGACTCGAAATGCTATTGCCAGCCATGAACTCCTTGACCTGGTTCGTTCTACCAACCGAACCCCGGAAGTTTACGAGGATTATTTGCAGGAGCTGGAAATACTGGAAGACATCACCGTTGGCCGGGAAGAAATTGAAGCCATGATCCTGAAACGTGCCAACGAACGCACCTCCGACCTGGGTATTGTTATTCTCGATTTCCGCTTCAAGCGGATGAATTACGTGGCCGAGGTTAGGGAGCGCGTGTACGACCGTATGATCAGCGAGCGCAACCGTATTGCCGACCAGTTTCGCTCGGAAGGCGAAGGCGAAGCCCGCAAGATTGAAGGCGACAAGGAACGCGACCTGGCTCAGATTCAATCGGAGGCCATTCGCGAGGCAGAAATGATTCGCGGACGGGCCGATGCCAGGGCCACCGAGATTTATGCCGCTGCATACAACCGCACGGCCATGTCGAGAGACCTTTACAGCTTCCTGCGTGCAATGGAGTCGCTCGAAAAATCGCTGGATGAGAATACAAGTATTATTTTGACCACCGACAACGAACTGTTTAAATACCTGAAAGATACCCGCTAAGCGGGTTTAACCCCCGGATGAAAAAGTAAGTTATCCTGACACAACCCAAAAATTATGGGCCACGCCATACTAAGAAAGTGGTTCTGGGAGAAATGAAAAGGGTTGTAAACACTAATCTAAAAGCGAATCAGCCATGTAGCTGATTCGCTTTTTTTCTCCAAAGGCCTCCACATAGCCATTCACCCGCAACATTTGAATCTGAAGCTAAGCAGCTATAGGTATCTCATTGAGTTGCATTATAAAAAAACACCTAACCGGTTTTCAACAAGAAATTCAACAAATCTCTAAGTCGGTTTTGATTAATCTTTACGGCTAACCTTATTTATAAAAAAAGGATGGTCTAATAGAATGTAAATGAATCCGAAAAATTCTATTTTTGCATGACCCCGAAGAAAGGGGTAGCTTACAACTCCATTTCGGTTAAGTTGTGCTCCAATGTTAGCGGAAGTAAGATTCACCTTGACGAATCATTCCTGCTTTTTCTTTTTTGAAATCTAAACTTGAAGTACTATGTCATCATCACAAATGCAATCTGGAAGAGACAAGTTACCCCTAGGACAAAAGGTAGCTTTTGGAACTGGTAACCTGGTAATCAACTTGCTGCCGGGTGCTCTGGGAGTATTCCAGTTCTTCCTTCTCACCGCCTTTGGTATAGACCCATTCCTTGCAGGGCTCCTGGGCGGCTTGCCCCGACTTCTGGATGCTCTCACCGATCCCATTATGGGTTATATCACCGACAATACCAAGTCGAGGTTTGGGCGCAGAAGACCCTACATCTTCATAGGTGCAATACTAAGCGGTATAATGTTTGCCGTGCTATGGCAGCTCAATCCCGACAACTCGCAGATGTATAATTTCTGGTACTTCCTGACTTTTTCTTTCATTTTTATTATTGCCAATACCATTTTTGCTACGCCATATATTGGGCTGGGCTATGAGATGACCCCTGACTACAATGAGCGTACCCGCCTGATGGCATTCGCTCAAACCTTCGGGCAGGTCGCATGGATGATTGTACCATGGTTCTGGGTGCTGATTGCTAATCCCGATCTATTCGAAACCCAGGCTGTTGGGGTGCGAAGGCTCTCAATCATCGTTGGAGGAATATGTATGATTTTAGGGATTATTCCCGCTCTCTTTTGTAAGGAGGTTAATCAGGAGCATCTTACCAACAGGGATGATCTTACCCTGGAGAACATATCAAAAAATTTCAAGAGCCTGTTAAAGAATATTGGGCTCATCTTTAAGAACAGACCTTTTGTCAGGTTATGCGGAGCTACCTTCTTGGTATTTAACGGCTTCCAGCTGGTTGCTTCATTCAGCTACTTCATCATTCTATTCTATTTGTTTAATGGTAACTATGCTGATGCGGGAACATGGCCTGCCTGGTTCTCAACCGTAAGCGCTTTATTTACTGCATTCCTGATTATTCCTATTATCACATGGATGTCAAACAGTTGGGGTAAGCGCAATGCTTTTATTATATCGACATTCATCTCCATTATTGGATACGCTTTGAAGTGGTGGGGCTTTAACCCTGAAAACCCATGGCTGATGTTTATGCCTGTTCCGCTTATGGTATTTGGAATTGGGGGTTTATTCACCCTAATGATGAGTATGACAGCAGATGTTTGCGATCTGGATGAGTACAACAATGGAATGCCCAGAAAAGAGGGCACATTCGGTGCGATCTACTGGTGGATGGTGAAACTCGGGCAGGCACTGGCTCTCGTTCTTGGAGGATTAGTTCTTAAGCTCGTAGGGTTTGACTCCGGAGCAGCGGTACAAACTGCTGAAACAATTACAAATCTCAGGCTTGCAGATATATTTATTCCTGCTACTACAGCCGGATTAGCCATTCTGGTAATGTGGAGATATGATCTTACCGAAACCAAGGCCAGGGAAATAAAAGATGAACTGGTTAATAGAAGGGGCGAACTTTAACAAGCACACTATTTGAGCTTTTTCCCGGCTGGCATGGAAGACATGTTTGAAGAAGGCTGGCCCGCCAGCCCTTTACGATGTGGCAGAAATCTGGGCTAAATATGAAGTAAGGCTTTTTTAACGAAATTAATTTTACAACCAAATATTCAACGAATATTAATGTTTAATTAATTTTCTAATTGGGACTTAACATGTTTTCTAAAACGCCAGAAAAAAAGTTTTCAAAGGCTTTGCAGTGAGCATATTGTTTTTACAAAAGAAAACTATTTGTTCATTTTTTCCCTTTAATAAATATATACTAAAGCAGGTCTTTTTATGAATTCAAGATTTTGTTAAATATTCATAAAACATTCTTTTTAAGTATTTTAAACACCTCTCAATTCCTGCTTCACCTCTACTGTACGGCTTGTATATATTATGTATATAAAGAAAGCTATCCAAAGCTTATTATATTTACCTCCAATTAGTTTATTTGTTATTTATATAATCCCACCTGGTTAATTTCCTGACCCAAAAAAAAACATATGAAACAAATTACTTTTTTACTGATTTTCAGTTTTTCCCTTTCCCTGTTTGCCCAACAAGGCCGGGTTGAGGTTGAAAAAAGAGAAGACGGTTGGCGTCTGAAAACTGAGGGAGAGGCCTTCATGGTAAATGGCATGAACTGGGACTATTTTCCTATTGGTACCAACTTCATGTACAGCTTGTGGAACGAGCCCGATGACTTTATCAAAAAGGCGCTCGACGACGAAATGTCGCTGCTTAAAAACATGGGTGTGAATGCCATTCGTGTATATACAGGGATCCAGCCAAAATGGATTACCTACATATACGAAACCTACGGTATCTACACCATGCTTAACCATTCGTTTGGCCGCTATGGCCTTACGTTGGATGGTGCCTGGGTTGTAAACACTGAGTATTCTGACCCAGGAACAATTGAGCTCCTTCTGAAAGAGGTTACGGAACTGGTAGAAGAATATAAAGGCACGCCAGGGCTGTTGCTTTACCTGCTGGGCAACGAAAACAACTACGGCCTTTTCTGGAGTGGCGCCGAAACAGAAGATATCCCGATGGAAGACCGGGAGTCGACTATCAGGGCGCGTCATATGTACAAACTCTTTAATAAGGCTGCATTGGCCATGAAAGCCATTGACGACAGCAACCCTGTTGCGCTCTGCAATGGCGACCTTTTATTCCTGGATATTATTGCAGAGGAATGCCCCGATGTGGATATCTTCGGTGTCAACGTGTATCGCGGCATTTCATTTACCGATATGTTCGACAGGGTTAAGAATGAGTATGGAAAACCCATACTGCTTACAGAGTTTGGCTCTGATGCCTTTAATGCCATTACCATGGAAGAGGCCCAGAGAGAGCAAGCCTATTACAATACCGGCAACTGGATGGAGATTTACGAAAATGCCGCCGGAATGGGAAAAGCAAACAACTCGATAGGTGGTTTTACTTTTCAGTTTAGCGATGGCTGGTGGAAATACGGCCAAACCAGTAACCTGGATGTGCACGACACCAATGCTTCATGGGAAAATGGCGGCTATCGTTTTGACCATATTCCTGGCGAAAACAATATGAATGAGGAATGGTTCGGTATTTGCGCCAAGGGGCCTACCGATGCCAAAGGATTTTACCAATTGTTTCCTAGGGCTGCTTACTATGCTTTACAACAAGCCCACCAATTCGATCCTTATGCTGAGGGAGCTTCTGTGGCCTCCATCCGCCAGCACTTTAACGGCATTAATATTGCCAATGCGGTTTTGCAAGCCAGGGGCGACAAAGCGGCACTTGAGGGTGAAAGAACCAGGGCCATTCGCCTGAGCCATTTTACGGCGCACCTTTCCACTTTCAACACCGGCGGAAGCCTGATTACCACGCCCAACGATCCCGTTCCGGGTAGTCAAACCTTTCCCGATCAGCTTGGCTTTGACCATATGCAATCGTTTTATGTGGGTGTTCAGGCACAGCCTGCTGCCAACTTCAGGGCAAACCTAGAATTAAACGCCCTGGGAAATGTTGCCCAGAACCCCATTGACCAGATTTTCTATGAAAACCGGGGCCGGCCTGTAACCCTTAGCAGCCCCGATGGAAATGTAAATGTGGAATCACTGAACAGGATTCAGATTTACCGGGCCAGTTACGAATGGAACCACAGGTATTTCAATCTGAACGGTTTTTACCGCACAGGCCGCTACCACTGGGGTTATGAGGGCGATTTCTTTGGCCTTTACCCCGAATCAAACTACGGACCGCAAATCGATATATATAATGGTATTGCTCCCTTTGGTTTTGAAATGGAAGGCAAAAGGGAATTTAAGGATTTTAAACTTGCTTTTGGCCCGCAACTTTGGTGGGGAGCTAACCCGGCTGTATTGCTTAAATACTCTAAGTCCTTAGGGAAATTTAATTTCACCGGGATTTTTCACGAAGACCTCGATCAGCTTGGTCTGACCGAGAGTTCTTTTGCCATCCCGCAACCAAAAACCAGGCGATTGACCCTTCATTTAAACAGAGATTTTGGAAAAATTGGTGTTGACATTGGCGGGATATGGGCTGGTCAGCCCCTGCAAGGCAGGGATTTTCAACTGGTAAGAGGTGAAGAAGGCGATTACACTGTTTACCAGGATCAAATCAAACCCGAAGATAACTGGGGTGGAAAGATCAAACTCACCTATACCGGCGGCAGATTCAACTGGTATGCACAATCGGCCGTTATGGGCCTTGTTGCCCAGGGAGGTGCAGACCAAACCATAACCTATACCGGATGGAGACTGAAAGACAGCGGAAGCGGAAACCAGTACAATTTCCTTTCGGGCTTTACTTACCTTATGGGCAACCTGCAAATTGCGCCCAACTTCTTGTGGCAGAAGCCCATTGAAGGCCCTATACCAAATTCTGTAATTGCCCCCGGAAGACCACGTAATATCCTCGAAGACCCATTCGTGGTCAGGTCGAACAGGGAACAGGTGGCTGGCGAAATTTTATTAACCTACGACCCAACGCCCGGCACCTGGATGTACGACTGGGACAGCGACCGCAGCGAAGATGCCGGACTGGCTTTTAGCTTAGGCTTTGTATACCGCCATTTGCCCACCACCATGGATGCTGCCATTGGTATTTTACCCGATGGCCGAACTACTTTTGCATTCCCGGGATCTCCGCCTGCAAAAGACCTGTGGGAAGTGCATGCCAGGATAGTGTCAAAAATCAATAAAGATTACGGTTTTATTGCCAACATTTATGGTGGCGAGGCCCAGGCCAATGGCAGTGACGAACGCATCATAAGCCGCTTTGGTATTGATTTGCGTACAATATACAAAACCGTAAGGCTCAATTCATTTGTCAGAATTAATGATTGGGGTCCGTATGACTATCACCGCGACTTTAACCTGACCTTCCCCCTTCAGTTGATGGCCGATGTTTCGGTTTCACTGGGAAGACCCGACTGGTTTGAACTTCCAAACACCCGCATTGGCGTAAGGGGAACATACCGTACCCTCGACAAGTTTTCGCCGCGCTATATGCCAACCCAATCCATTGACCCTGCCGGAAACTTTGTGCCCGACCCCAATGCAATTGGTTTCGACAATGGCAATGAGTGGGAAATAAGAACCTACATCCTCATTAGTATTGGAAATTAAAAAGCTGAAAAAAATGAAGTCACATAAATTCATAAAAACCTGGCTGTTTGTCCCAATTGGGATATTTATCATGCTCTTTTGGGGTTGTGAACGCGAAATCACCGATCTTGGCCCCGCCCCTTACTCCAACAATCCCGAAGTGTTTATCGATGGTTTCAGCCCGGGATTAAACTACGCTGCCTTTGGCGGATCTAACCCAGCGGCATTCGATGTGGATGAGAAAGTAACGTACAATAAATCAAGGGCTTCCATGAGGTTTGAAGTGCCTGATGCAGGCGACCCCAGGGGCGCTTATGCCGGTGGGGTGTTTTTTACCACCGAAGGAAGGGACCTTTCGGGGTACACCGCCTTAACCTTCTGGGCAAAGGCTTCACAAGCCGCCAACATCGACCTTATTGGTTTTGGAAATGACCTGGGCGCATCCAAATACCAGGTTTCCGTCTCCAATTTGCCTGTAAACTCAAACTGGAACAAATACTATATTCCCATTCCCGACCCTTCAAAGATGAAGATGGAAAGAGGAATGCTTTTTTATGCTGAAGGCCCTGAAAACGACAAAGGCTACACCTTCTGGATTGACGAGGTGAAATTTGAAAACCTGGGCACCATTGCCCACCCGCGCTTTGCCATTCTTGATGGTCAGGATCAGACCGAAACTTCGTTTATCGGGGTTTCTAAACAGCTCGGTGGGTTGGTTTCCACATTTAACCTGCCTACCGGAGCAGATCAGGCAATAAA
This sequence comes from Bacteroidales bacterium, assembly GCA_019429365.1. GTDB lineage: Bacteria > Bacteroidota > Bacteroidia > Bacteroidales > UBA7960 > UBA7960. The sequence continues at coordinate 21,956 of JAHYJD010000029.1, forward strand.
TGCAGCACCGGCTTATTTTGAATTTGTTTCATCAAACGAATCAATAGCTACTGTTGATGCCAATGGAATGGTCAGTGTGGTTGGCGGACCGGGAAATGCCCAAATAACCGCTCATGTGGGCGATGTGGTAGCTGACGGTTCATTAACCATTAACTCCATTGGAAGCTTTCAGCATGCACCCACCCCGCCCCATGCACCTGAAAATGTAATTTCCCTATTTAGCGAAGCCTATACCAATGTGCCTGTCGACTATTACAATGGTTATTGGGCACCTTACCAGACAACCCAATCGGCCGACTTTATAGTTGACGGCGACCGCGTTCTTCACTATACCGATTTCAATTTTGTTGGTATTCAATTTGGCTCGCCTCCTGTAAATGCATCAACCATGACGCATTATCGAATGGATATATACCTCCCCAATGCCCTTAGTGCAAACGCACAGATGAGGATTGAAATAGTTGATAACGCTGGTGGCGGCACTGGTTTGCATACCTTTACCATTACGCCTGCGCAAGCACAGCAATGGATCAGCCTGGACATACCGCTCTCGAGCTTCGCGGGATTAACCAGCAGAAACGCCTTGTGGCAAATCATTTTTGTTGACGTGAATGGAAATATTCCAAGCTTCTACGCCGACAACATTTATTTCCGCAAGTAATAATCATGGTAGGTTTTACCTGTAAAAATTAAATACAGAACAGATGAAAGCAAAATTTGAATTTAAGCAAATCCGAATAATCTCCATTCTGCTGTTATTGTTGGTTGCTTTTTTGAGTTGTGAACGCGACGATTTCCAGAAACTGGAGCAGCGCAACTGGCAACTGGTTTGGAGCGACGATTTTGAAGGTACTGCCGGGCAACTGCCCGACGCTTCAAAGTGGGCGTTCGACCTGGGCACCGGAGAGGGTGGCTGGGGCAACGAAGAACTGCAATCTTACACCAACAATCCGGCAAATATCTCCACAGATGGGCAGGGTAATTTAGTGATCACTGCTTTGCGAAACGGGAATAGCTTCACCTCGGCAAGGATAAAAACCCAGGGATTATTTGCCCAGCAATACGGTCGGTTTGAAGCCAGGTTAAAAACCCCTTATGGCCCGGGCCTCTGGCCGGCATTCTGGCTGCTTGGCGAAAACATCGAATCGGTGGGCTGGCCACAGTGTGGCGAAATTGACATTATGGAGTTAAGAGGACAAGAGCCCCATGTCATTCATGGCACCATTCACGGACCCGGCTACTCAGGCGGCAACCCGATCACTAAAAGCTTCGGCTTGGCCAATGGCCGGTTCGATACCGATTTTCATATTTTTGCCATTGAATGGGATGAAGATAAAATTGATTTCTTTGTAGATGATTTCCTTTACCAGCGGATTGAACGCAGCGATGTGCCCGGTGAGTGGGTTTACGACCAGCCGTTTTTTATCCTCCTGAATGTGGCCGTTGGCGGTAACTATGTCGGTTTTCCAACCCCGCAAACCCCATTCCCGCAAAAGATGATCATCGACTATGTAAAGGTTTATCAGGAGGTAAACTAACCAAATCCTTTTTGGAAAAACGGTTTGAAAAGACTAAGAAGTAAATAACAATGGAAAAAGCATATTCAGGGAACCCGGGCGATTCAGAAAACGAAAAAACAGAAATGTTGATGGTAGAACTTGAAAATGAAAGCTACTTCAAGATTTCGAACCACGACGCCATGCGTCCCTTCTTTATGAGCATCGTTAGTGACTCCAACCACTGGATGTTTATATCGAGCAACGGCGGTCTTTCTGCCGGTCGAAAAAACCCTGAATATGCCTTATTCCCTTATTACACGGATGACAAAATTACCGAATCAACCGAAATAACGGGTAGCAAAACCATCTTCCAGATTCACGTAAATGGCGACATCCAGGTTTGGGAGCCTTTTTCTGAAAGGTTTACAGGCAAGTATGCCATTAGCCGCAATTTGTATAAGAGTGTGTATGGCAACAAAATCATTTTTGAAGAGATCAATCATGACCTGGGCCTGGCCTTCAGGTACCAGTGGAACTCATCCAAAGTATATGGTTTTGTCAGAAAAGCTGCCTTAACCAACCTGTCTGATGCGGATTGCCAAATTACGCTCCTGGATGGCATTCAGAATGTCATGCCCTTTGGGGTGCCCAGCGATTTGCAACGATCGACCAGCAACCTGGTCGATGCCTATAAAAGGAGCGAACTGGAACCATCGGCTGGCATTGGCATTTTTGCCCTGAGCGCCATTATTGTTGACAAAGCCGAGCCCAGCGAAGCCCTGAAAGCCAACATTGCTTGGTCACTTGGTTTGGAAAAACCAAAATACCTGCTGTCATCACTGCAACTGAACCACTTCAGAAAAAATCAGGAAATCTCAGAAGAAAAGGATGTAAAGGGTGAAAAAGGAGCTTATTTTATTTCCAGCACCATTTCGCTGGCGGCAAAGGCTGAGAAAAAGTGGGAAATCATTGCCAATGTCAATCAAACCCATTCGCAGATTATCAGCCTTAGCAAAGAAATAAAAAGCAATGCGGACCTGCCCAGGCAAATCGGGGAAGACATTGATTCTGGGACAAAAAGCCTGATTCAGCTGGTTGCGGGCGCTGATGGCATGCACTGCACCGCCGACAAGTTGAACGATACACGCCATTTTTCAAATACCTTGTTCAACATTATGCGCGGGGGAACCTTCGACGACAACTACCAGATTGAAAAAGGTGATTTTGTTGCCTACCTTTTCAAAGCCAATACGGAAGTTGTGAGCAAACAACAAGATTTCATTGGGAAGTTGAAAGATGTTTTCAGCCAGACGGAGCTGAAAGGTCTTTTGCAGCAAACCGGTGATGCCGATTTAATCCGCCTTTCCATAGAGTATCTGCCGCTCAAGTTCAGCCGCAGGCATGGCGACCCCAGCCGCCCATGGAACTATTTTACCATCAACGTACAGAATGAAACCGATGGTTCAAAAATTCTGGATTATGAAGGCAACTGGCGCGACCTGTTTCAGAATTGGGAGGCATTGGCCCTCTCCTATCCTGAATTTATTGAAGGAATGATTTTCAAGTTCCTTAACGCTTCCACTTTCGACGGATATAATCCATACAGAATAACTAAGGACGGTTTCGACTGGGAAACCATCGAGCACGACAATCCCTGGTCGTACATCGGCTACTGGGGCGATCACCAGATAATATATCTGCAGAAGTTTTTTGAGATCATAGAAAAATACCAGCCCGGTCATTTACGCTCATTATTCGACAAAGAATGGTTTGTATATGCTGCAGTGCCTTACCTGATCAAGCCCTACGATCAAATACTGAAAAACCCCAAAGACACCATCGAATTTGATCCTAATTGGGATGCTGCCATTAGAAAACAGCGCGATTTGATTGGGGCGGATGGTGCCCTGTTGACTGCAAATGACAAAGAGATTTACCGGGTTAACTTTATTGAGAAAATCCTGGCCACAGTGCTGGCAAAAATGTCGAACCTGATACCTGAAGGCGGCATTTGGATGAATACCCAGCGCCCCGAATGGAACGATGCCAATAATGCTTTGGTTGGGAACGGCGTTTCGATGGTAACCCTTTACTACCTGCACCGTTTCATGAAGTTTTTCCAGCAAATTGTTGATCGTTCAGAACTGGAAAGTGTAAAATTGTCGGGCGAATTGATTGAATTCTACCATAGTGTCAGAGAAACCCTCCAGGAATTCAGCCCAAGCCTGTCAGGTTCCATCAGCGACCATGACAAAAAAGCCATGATGGATCGCATTGGTAAGGCTGCATCAGATTACCGCCAGCAAATTTACCGGAACGGGTTTTGGGGCAAGAAAAGAACTTCTTCCTTGTCGGGACTAAAAACTTTCACGCAGGTGTGCCTCGATTTTATTGAGCATTCTATCAGGGCCAACCAAAGACCCGACAAGCTTTACCACGCCTATAATCTGCTGACTGTAAAGAAAACAGAATTTTCAGTTTCTCATCTGAGCGAAATGCTCGAAGGCCAGGTAGCTGCATTAAGTTCGGGTTATTTAACTTCCGAGCAGGCCCTGGATGTGCTCGATGCCCTTAAAGGCAGTGCCCTTTTCAGGAAAGACCAGTACAGTTATATTTTATATCCTGAAAAGCAATTACCCGGATTCTTAGAGAAAAACAATATTCCGGAAGCAGATGTACAATCCTCGGAATTAATCAGGAGGTTGCTTTTTGTAGGAAGAAGAGACATTGTGGAAAAAGACGTTGAGGGAGGCATTCATTTCAACGGCAATTTCAAAAATGCCGCCGACCTTGAAAAAGCCCTTAGTTTATTGGCCAAAGGTGAATACAAGGCCCTGGTTGAAAAAGAGAAAAAACTTATTCTTGAAATTTTCGAGAAAGTATTTAACCATAAAGCTTTTACGGGCCGCTCTGGCACTTTCTACGCCTTTGAGGGGCTGGGGTCCATTTACTGGCATATGGTATCTAAACTTCTGCTGGCTGTGCAGGAATGCTGCCTGAAGGCCTTAGACGAAAAGACCGATCCGGTTATTGTGGGCAAATTACTCGATCATTACTACGAAATTGAGGCAGGCATTGGTGTGCACAAATCGCCCGGATTGTATGGCGCTTTTCCAACCGATCCCTATTCGCACACCCCAAAACACAGGGGCGCCCAGCAACCCGGCATGACCGGACAGGTAAAAGAAGATTTCCTTTCGCGTTATGGAGAATTGGGCGTATTTACCAAGGAAGGCCATCTGTATTTCGATCCTTGCCTGCTCAGAAAGGAAGAATTTCTTGCAGAAGCGCAAGATTTTGAATACTTCACTATTAACGGGGAATCAAAAAATATTTCGCTGAAAAAAGGGCAGCTCGGATTTACCGTTTGCCAGGTACCGGTTATATATACCCTTAACGAAACCGAAAGCATCACTGTTTTTTACGCTAGCGGAAGCAATGAGAATATTAATGGCAAGGCATTAAATCAGCGGATCAGCAGCCTGATTTTTGGTCGAAGCGGAAAAATTGACCGGCTGGAAGTATCAGTAAATAAATAAAAATGAGCAAAACCATTACAAAACTATCAGTAAAGGAAAAGGTCGGCTATGGCCTTGGCGATACCGCCTCTCACTTTGTTTGGGATATGGTGGGCTTCTGGATTCTGATATTCTATACCGATACTTTCGGGATTTCTGCTGCCGCCGCCGGCACCATCATGCTCATTGCCCGTTTCTGGGATATGTTAAGTGATCCCCTTATGGGCATTATTGCAGACCGCACCAATACCCGCTGGGGAAAATTTCGTCCATACATTCTTTGGATGGCCCTGCCCTACAGCATTCTTGCCGTGCTTACCTTTTCTACTCCCGACTTTGGGGCCACCGGAAAGGTAATTTATGCTGGCATTACATACCTGTTGCTCATGACCGTTTTTACGGCCATAAACCTCCCCTACTCCTCACTGGGTGCGGTAATGACCTCTGACTCATACGAAAGGGCCGGATTAAACTCTTACCGCTTTATTTTTGCCTTTGCGGGACAGTTTATCGTAACGGGTAGTGCACTTTACCTTGCAACCTATTTCGGACGAGGCAACATGGCCCAGGGCTATCAGTACACCCTTATGCTGTTTGCAGCTATCAGCTTTATCCTGTTTATGATCACCTTCAGAACCACCAGGGAAAGGGTAAGACCCCCCGCACAGCAGCAAAAAAACCTGAAGGAAGACGTGAAGAATCTTTTCAATAACCGCCCATGGGTCATTCTGTTTTTTGTCGGCATCATTTCATTTGTAATGTTTGCCCTGCAAAACCTTTCCATTGCTTATTACTTCAAGTATTATATCGGCAATGAGCAGAGCGTGCAGCTGTTTAATGTGATTGGCACCCTGGCCCTGATTGCGGGCATTCCTTTTTCCAAACCCCTGGCAAAGCGATTTGGCAAACGAAATGTGTATATTGCCAGCTCCCTGCTCTCTGGAATTTTCTTCATCTTGCTTTACATTCCGGGAAATGACAACGTGTACAGTATTTACATCCTGAATATTCTGGCAAAATTCACCTATGCTCCTGCTGTGCCTTTGCTCTGGACCATGCTTGCCGACACGGCCGATTATTCTGAATGGAAATTTGGCAGGCGCGCCACAGGGCTGGTTTTCTCGGCCGCCACTTTTGCACAGAAAGCAGGCTGGGGTATTGGCGGAGCTTTGGCTGGCTGGCTGCTGGCCATGTATAAATTTGTTCCCAACATCGACCAAACTGCAACTGCCCTTAACGGGATAAAATTGATGATATCGGTTTTTCCGGGGGTGCTTTACATGTCGTGCGCCATTTTGCTGTATTTCTATGCCATCGACCATAAAACCTGCCTGATTATGCAGGAAGAACTTGAGAAACGAAGAGAAGAAGTTTAAAAAAATAAAACTAATCTTATGAAAAAACTATTTGCAATCCTGACTTCCCTCCTGCTGGCAGCGCTTATGTTTTCGTGCGGCCAGCCCGCTGAACAATCAGGCAAGACGGCAGCAGATATTCTGGGTAACCCAGAATACCAGGCCATAAGTTACGGCGGTTACCGTGAGCTCTCAAGGGACATTCAACCCACCATTCCACAACTGAAAGAAGACATGAAGATTTTGTTTGCGATGGGAATAAGATTGCTCAGAACCTACAATGTATATTACGATGAGACGGCCAACCTTTTGCAAGCCATCACTGAATTAAAACAAGAAGATCCGGATTTTGAAATGTATTTGATGATGGGGGTATGGATTGACTGCCTAAACGCCTTTACCGACCTTCCCGATAGGATTCGCGATGTGGAAAGTGAAGAAAATGCGCTGGAAATTGACCGTGCGGTGAAACTGGCCCAGCAATATCCGGATATCGTAAAAATCATTGCCGTGGGCAACGAAGCCATGGTGCAATGGGCCTGGGAGTATTATGTGGAACCCGCCATTATCCTTAAATGGGTCAATTACCTTCAGGACCTGAAAAAAGCTGGCGAATTGCCTGAAACCTTGTGGATTACATCCTCTGACAATTTTGCGTCATGGGGCGGCGGTGGAACTGAGTATCATAACGACGATTTGAATGAGCTCATTAAAGCCGTCGATTTTATTTCGATGCACACCTACCCCATGCACGACACCCACTACAACCCCGATTTCTGGGGCGTGCGCGAAGAAGAAGAACATTTATCTGATCTGGAAAAGATCCATGCCGCAATGCTCAGGGCCCGCGACTATTCAAAAAATCAGTACGAAAGTGTGGTGGCTTACATGAAGAGCCTGGGGGTTGACAAACCGGTGCATATTGGCGAAACAGGCTGGTCCACACAATCAAATGAGCACTATGGACCTGAAGGATCCAGGGCTACCGACGAATATAAATCGGCCCTTTACTACTGGCATACACGCGAATGGACCAACGATGCCGGTATTACATGCTTCTATTTCATAGGATTTGATGAGCAATGGAAAGATGCTGAAAATCCTTTGGGATCGGAAAACCATTTCGGTCTGATCAATCTGCAGGCGCAAGCCAAATACGCCATCTGGGATTTGGTGGATGCCGGCACTTTCGAAGGTTTGACCCGCGATGGAATGCCCATCACCAAAACATACAATGGCGACAAGGAAGCACTGATGGAAGAAGTGCTGGTTCCGCCCACCGACCTTGAAATTCAGGCACGTAAAACTCAAAATTGACATGCATATGAAAGCCAGGATCCAATTCCTCATCACCTTATTACTGGTAATTGCCTTTATGAGCAGTTGTATGAAACAAGAAACCTTGAAAGTTCAGATTTTTGAAACCTCGGAAAGCGGCAACAAACTTACTGAATTAGCTGAATTTCCTGCCATGGAAAGCAAGGTAGCGATTTCCATTATGCCGGAAGAAAAGTTCCAGGAAATTACCGGCTTTGGAGGCTCTTTCACAGAGGCCTCGGCTTACCTGCTCAACCAATTAAGCCAGGAAAACAGGGCGTTGATCCTGGAAGCCTATTTCGGCGAGTCTGGCGCCAGGTATTCTTTGACTCGCACCCATATGAATTCCAGCGACTTTTCACTGGGTAACTATTCTTATGCCCCTGTGGAAGGCGATAAGGAGCTGGAGCATTTTTCGGTTGAGGAAGACATGGACGACATTATTCCAATGATCAGGGACGCCATGGCCATATCCAAAGATGGCTTCAAAATCATCTCATCACCCTGGACTGCTCCCCCATGGATGAAGGACAACAATGACTGGCGCGGCGGAAGACTGCTGCCCGAGTATTATGACACCTGGGCTTTGTTCTTTTCAAAGTACATTGATGCCTACCGCGATCAAGGAATAAATATCTGGGCATTTACCGTGGAGAACGAACCCCTGGGCAACGACAGCAACTGGGATAGTATGCATTTTACGCCACAGGAGCAGAACGAATTCGTAAAGAACCATCTGGGTCCGCGTCTCAGGGACGACGGACACGATGTTAAAATCCTGGGTTTTGATCAGAACCGCGATGAGGAAATGAAAAATTGGGTGGATGCCATGTTTGACGATGAAGAGGCAGCCCAATACTATGATGGTACGGCAGTGCATTGGTATGCCAGTACTTTTTATTATTTTCCCGATGCCCTGCAATATGCTTACCGCAAAGCGCCGGGCAAGCATTTGATCAATACCGAAGCTTGCATTGATGCCGAAGTGCCGCACTGGAATGATGATAAATGGTACTGGTCGCAGGAAGCCACCGACTGGGGCTACGACTGGGCACCACCCGAGACCAGGCATATGCACCCCAAATATGTACCGGTGTTTCGCTATGCCAACGACATTATTGGCTGCCTTAACAACTGGGTGGATGGCTGGGTCGACTGGAATATGGTACTCGATCGCCAGGGCGGCCCCAACTGGGCCCAAAACTGGTGCATTGCCCCGGTAATTGTTGACCCTGACCAAGACGAAGTGTATTTCACACCCTTATATTACACCTTGGCCCATTTCAGCAGGTTTATCAGGCCGGGCGCCGCCAGAATAGGGTTCACCAATCCTGATGAGGAACTAAAGGTTACAGCAGCTCAAAACCCCGATGGAAGCATTGCGGTGGTCATTTTCAATCCCTTGGATGAAGCCAGGGGAATCAGCCTTTCCTTATCCGGAAAGACAACTGAATTTTCAATAAGCGGAAAAGCAGTTCAGACTGTTCTGATCCCAGGTGTGCAGAAAGCTATTGCAGGAATTTAGATATCCATAAATACTAAAACCACCACCAATGTCATCTCACGTTACACCTTTAAAAGACAGGGTCCCTTTTGGGCAAAAAGCAGCCTTTGGCGCTGGTCACCTGGTCAATAACCTATTACCTGGGTCATTAGGTATTTTTATGTTCTTCCTGCTAACGGCCTTTGGCATGGACCCCTTTCTTGCCGGCCTTCTTGGTGGCTTACCGAGATTTTTCGATGCCATTACCGACCCCATTATGGGTTATATCTCGGATAACACAAAATCAAGATTTGGACGCCGTAAACCTTACATCTTCTTTGGAGCCATTTTGAGCGGCACCTTGTTTGCCGTTTTATGGCAACTCAACCCCGACAATTCGCAGATGTACAACTTCTGGTATTTTCTCATCCTTTCGATGGTTTACCTGATTGGAAATACCATGTTTTCAACCCCGCTCATTGGGCTGGGATATGAAATGACCTTCGATTACAACGAGCGAACCCGACTGATGGGTTTCTCGCAAACCATCGGACAAATTGCCTGGATGATCGTTCCATGGTTCTGGGTTATTATTGCCAATCCAAATATATTCGAAACTCAGGCCATTGGTGTTCGCCGCCTCTCGATCATTGTAGGGGCCATTTGTATGATCCTGGGTTTAATGCCGGCATTGTTTTGCAAAGAAATTGACCAGACAAACCTGAGCAACAGAGACGACCTCACCATTAAAAATATTGCCAAAAACTTTAAGAGCCTCATACATAATATGGTGCTGATTTTTAAAAACACGACATTCGTGCGGCTTTGCGCTGCCACTTTCTTGGTATTCAATGGTTTTCAAATGGTGGCCTCGTTCAGTTATTTCATTATTGTTTTCTATATGTTCAGGGGTGACTACGGACTTGCAGGCACCTGGCCCGCATGGTTCTCTACCGTTAGCGCGCTGGCTACCGCATTTCTGGTCATTCCCATAATTACCAAGATGGCCAACAAATGGGGCAAAAGAAACGCCTTTATTGCCTCCACAGCCATCTCCATGGTTGGATACACACTGAAATGGTACGGCTTCAATCCTGAAATTCCCTGGCTTATGTTCATGCCACTGCCATTGATGGTATTTGGAATAGGTGGCTTATTTACCCTGATGATGAGCATGACGGCCGATGTGTGCGACCTCGATGAGCTCAACAACGGCATGCCCCGCAAAGAAGGCACCTTTGGGGCCATCTACTGGTGGATGGTTAAGTTGGGTCAGGGCCTTGCGCTCGTATTGGGCGGACTGGTGCTGAAACTGGTAGGCTTCGACCAGAATGCTGCCCTTCAAACCACCGAAACCATCACCCGCCTGAGACTGGCCGATATCATCATTCCTGCCTTGACGGCAGGTTTGGCTATCCTGGTAATGTGGAATTATGACCTGACAGAACAAAAAGCCAGGGATATTAAGGATGAGCTGGTTAGGCGAAGAGGAGAACTATAACCAACCGAAAAACTTTTCAAATTAATTAAACCGGAATAAAAAAAACAGAAAAAATGTCATTCAGAGCAGAAAAATATTTAAAGTTCAGGGGATCGAAAAACATTCCCACAGAAAACTTCCTCGACGGAAAGACTGATGAAGATTTAAAAAACTTATTCCTGGAAATCCTTCACGGAGGGGTTCATGGATTTTGTTTCAGCCTTTACGAGGAAGGACAAAAGCCCGGTGATATAATACCGGAAGCGCAAATAAGAAAAAGGATGCAGATCCTTAAAAAGCATACCAGCTGGATACGGTCATTTTCGTGTATTGAAGGCAATGAGTTGATTCCGAAAGTTGCAAAGGAATATGGGCTGAAAACCTTGGTAGGTGCCTGGCTGGGCGATGATCCGGAAAAAAACCAGGAAGAAATCGAAGGCCTGATACGCCTGGCAAAGGAGGGTTATGTGGATGTGGCCGCTGTGGGCAACGAAGTGCTTTACCGCAATGATTTATCCGAAGACCAGCTTCTTGATTTTATTCATAAAGTGAAGGAGGAAATCCCCGGAGTGCCGGTAGGCTACGTTGATGCTTATTATGAGTTTGTAGTAAGACCAAGAATTACCGAAGCCTGCGATGTGATTTTGTGCAACTGCTATCCTTATTGGGAAGGCACCGATTTCCAGTATTCCCTGCAACATATGCGTTCCATGTTTCACCAGGCCAAAATGGCCGGCAAAGGCAAAAGAACCATTATTACCGAAACCGGCTGGCCAAGCAAGGGTGCAGGCCTGGGCAATGCCCACCCTTCGGTGTCAAATGCAGTGAAATATTTTATCAATACACAGCTATGGTCGAACGACGAAGACATTGAAGTCTTTTATTTTTCTTCGTTTGATGAATCATGGAAAGTGGGAGCCGAAGGTGAAGTAGGCGCATACTGGGGTATCTGGGATCATTTGGGAAAACTAAAATTTGTCGATGAACTTGTTTAAAAAACTTGGTATAAAACCCGGAAGGGCCATTTGCTATTCCGGTTTCCGCAAAGGGCAGAATCCGGGCGGAGTTTATCCATCGTATGACGAGATAAAGGAGGATTTACTGATCCTTCAGGGGCATTGGAAATATCTTCGGCTGTTTGATTGCGATCAGCACGCAGAAACTGTGCTGGAAGTCATCAGCAAGGAAAAGTTAGATTTTCAACTGATGCTGAGTGCATATATCACCGCCGAAATGAATAACTTCAATTGCCCCTGGAATGGCGGCGTTTATTCGGAAGAACGCCTGGAAATTAACCGGGTTCACAACCAAAACAGTATTAACAGGTTGATTGAATTAGCCAATCAATACCCTGAAATTGTTTTTTCTCTTTCGGTGGGAAATGAGGCCTGTGTGGAGTGGACTGATCACTATGTGCCGCAAAGCAAAGTGCTGGATTACGTGAAACAAGTAAAAAGCCAAACCAGGCAGCCGGTTACTTTTTGCGAAAACTATGTGCCCTGGCTGGTAAAACTGGATAAGCTGGCAGAGGAGGTGGACTTTATTTCCATACATACTTACCCTGTATGGGAGTACAAGCATATCAGCGAATCGCTTGATTACACCAAGGAAAATTATGATTCAGTTGCAAAAAAATACCCCAATAAGCCGGTGATAATTACAGAAGCAGGCTGGGCTACTAATTCAAACGGAAGGGGGATTAATCCTGAGAATGTAAACGAGGAGTACCAGAATGTCTATTTTCAGAACCTGATGCAATGGGCAGAAAAGGAAAACATCCTTACTTTCTTTTTCGAAGCTTTTGATGAATACTGGAAAGGCTCGCCCGAACCTTTGGAACCCGAAAAGCACTGGGGCTTATTCAAGATTGACCGGACACCAAAGCTGGCTGCCCGGCAACTAATCAGGCAAAAAACCAAAAATAAATGATACCTTTATGTTAAACAGCGTTTTAGGTATTTTCAACATAAACACCTTTAAATGAGAGTTCTTTTCTTTTTAAACCTTAAACCCAAAAAACTATGAGAAAATTTACAACACTTATGATGATGCTTTTTGTATCGTCATTGATTTTTGCTCAAAACGCGCCCATTACATTCGAGCCCGGCGAATACGGGGCCGACTGGACCTGGACGGTTTTTGAGAACGAAAGCAATCCTGCCCTGGAAATTATTGACAACCCCGATGCCTCAGGCATAAACACTTCCTCGAAAGTGGCCAAATTTACTGCCCTGCAAGCAGGAAACCCATGGGCTGGCGTTGAATCGCAAGTTGGGGTTGATCTGGGTACTTTCCAATGGAATGCGAATAACCGTATTGTGAAGATTATGGTATGGAAAACTGTGATCAGCGATGTGGGAATTAAATTTGCCACCGAAACCGGCTGGGCACAACTGGAGCTTAAAGTGCCAAATACTGTTACCAATGAGTGGGAAGAACTTACCTTCGATTTCTCCAATGCCAACAACCCGCCAAACCCTGAAAACGGAACCCTGGGACAAATCATTATTTTCCCCGACTTTGCTGCCAGAGCGCAGGACAATATTGTGTATTTCGACAATATTACCTTCAATGCTGCAGGCGCACCTACTGATCAACCCACTGTTGCAGCTCCCGCCCCGCCGGCCCGCGAGCCCGGCGATGTGCTTTCGGTTTTCAGCGGTGCATACACCGATGTGGCAGGTACCAATTTCAATCCCGGCTGGGGTCAGACAACCCAGGTAAGCTTTGTTGAAATTGCAGGTAATGAAACCATGAAATATGCCAGTTTCAACTACCAGGGAACACAGTTTGCCAGTGCATTGAATGTTACACAAATGGAAACACTCCACCTTGATATGTGGACAGCCGATGCTACATCAGTAAACATATTCCTGATCAGCCCCGGACCGGTTGAAACAGCCTTTGCTTTGCCCATCACTCCCAATCAGTGGGTTAGTTATGATATTCCATTAACGGCATTTACCGGCGTTAACCTTGCAGATGTTATCCAGTTTAAGTTTGATGGCGGTAATGGTTCTCAAACCTTATACCTTGACAATCTTTATTTTTACAAAGAAGGCAGTGTTACAGAAGGACCCAGAAACCCCATCGATTTTGAACCGGGTGGTTTTGGCGCCGACTGGACATGGACCGTTTTCGAAAACGCGACCAATCCACCGCTGGAAATTATTGCCAATCCTGATCCAACTGGAATTAATACATCTGC
>JAHYJD010000148.1 GCA_019429365.1 Bacteroidales bacterium
ACCGAGTTTATTGCAGCCGATGGCCTGATACGCGACGCAGACAAGAGCCTGCAGAAGCTCGATATTTACCCGGCCGAGCGCCCGGTAAGCATACAGATATTCGGTGCCCACATCGATGCCATGGTAGAGGCCGCCAAAGTGGCTGCTGCCTCAAATCCCGATTTTGTGGATATCAACTTTGGCTGCCCGGTGCGAAAAGTCGCTTCAAAAGGTGCCGGATCGGGCATTATGAATGATGTGCCCAAAATGGTGGAAATGACCCGCCGCATTGTTCAGGCCATTGGTCTGCCCGTTACAGTGAAAACGCGTTTAGGCTACGACCAGAAAACCAAAGACATTGTGGATATTGCCGAACGCCTGCAAGACTGTGGCATTGCCGCCCTTGCCATACACGGCCGCACCCGATGCCAAATGTACAGCGGGCAGGCCGACTGGAGCCTGATCGGCGAAGTAAAAAACAACCCACGCATGCATATCCCCATCATCGGCAATGGCGACATTACCAGCCCGGAACTGGCCCTCAAGGCGCTGAATGATTTTGGCGTGGACGGCATTATGGTAGGACGGGCTTCCATCGGCAACCCCTGGATATTTAAGCAAATCAGCCAATACCTCGATTCGGGCATTATATCACCAGCTCCCGACATGAGAGAACGTATTGCAATGTGCCGACGCCACATAGAAATGTCGGTAAAATGGAAGGGCGAACGGGTAGCTTTGTTTGAAATGCGCAGGCATTACAGCCATTACTTCAAAGGCATTGTTAATTTCAAGCCTTTCCGGATGCGGCTGGTTACCGCCCCGAGCCTCGAAGCGCTGTATGCAGTGCTCGATGAAATCGCTATCACCGATTTTACAACAATTCTGCCACCTCAGGGCGAAGCTGATAGCGCCAGTTAAACAGGTCTGTAACCTTCAGCTTGCTCAGGTCGAGCCAAACGGCTTTGAGCCCAACCTTTCTGGCACCCAGCACATGCTCCAGGGTGTCGTCGATAAACAAGGTTTCTTCGGGCAGCAGTTCGTTTTCTTTAAGAATATGTATATACACCTCTGCATCAGGTTTGCGCATGCCAAGCTGGTGCGAAAGGTAAGTCTTCTCAAAAAGATGATCCAGGCCATCGACCCCAAAGGTTTGCTGCATATAGCGCTGGTAATGCGGATAATGAATGGCATTGGTATTGCTCAACAGGAAAAGTCGATAATGCCCACGCAATCCTTCGAGCAAGTCAATGCGATATTCGGGAAAATCGAGCAGCATGGCATTCCAAGCCGCATCGATCTGCTCATCCGACACATCCAAACCCGACAATTTTCTCAGTTTCTGCCTAAAATCGATTGGGGAGATCTCGCCCCGGTCGAAGCGTTCAAAAACTTGTTCCCGGCCAGCCTCCAGCAGAAACCGATCCAGATCATTCAGGCCCAAATTTTTCAGGGCCTCCAGGCTCAGCCGTTGATCGATATTATAAAGCACCCCGCCCAGGTCGAAAATGATGTTGCGGATATTTTCCATCTTGAAAAAAAATCAAAAATCTTGGATTCAATAGGGTTTATTGCGTAAATTTGCAAACCCAAAACAAAAGGCAAATATACGCCTTTTCCGGGCCCATAGCTCAGTTGGTTAGAGTAGCTGACTCATAATCAGTTGGTCGCTGGTTCGAGCCCAGCTGGGCCCACAGAAATACAGCCACTTACGAGAAGATCTTGTGAGTGGCTGTTTGGTTTTAGATTATGCTTTCCTTGGCGATGAATGTTCCCTTATAACAACTCTTAAGTAGGATGTTGCAGACAACAAATCCCAATCAGAAACAGTAGTGACGTTTTCATGTCATATGGTTTATTGTAAATTCATTACTTTATTCAATTCAAATCCCCCTTGCCCTTGCCCTTTCCACCACCTGTATCAGTTCATCGGGGTCGATGGGTTTAAGCAGGTAGCTTAAAGAGCTGTATTGTGAGGCCTTTTTGGCGTATTGCTCGTAGGCCGAAATGAAGATCACTTTAAAATCATGAGGTTTGAACTGCTCGAGCAAATCGAATCCCAGTCCGTCGGCCATCCTGATATCCAGAAATACCAGGTCGGGTTTGTACTTCTGTATGGCTTCCAGACCTGTTTTTACTCCGCCGGCCTGCCCTACCACAGTTAAAGAAGGACAATACATTTGCACCATCTTTTCAAGGGACTGCCTCTGATGGTCCTCATCATCAATAATAAGGGTGCGAAGGAGTCCTTTAGTGATAATTTTATTTTTTGTAATTAATTCCATGTTTTAATATCTCCGGGTTTTGAGAAAAATGGGTTGTTTAATGTTTTTATCAAATGAGAAGGATTACCTGACAACCATTACGCGCAAGGTCTTTATGCCCCTGTCTGTATAAACCCTTATAAAATATATTCCGTTATAAAGGCTTGAAAGATCCAGCTCACTTTGCCTATCCTGAACTTTCACTGATAATACCGGCCGACCAGGCATATCGATTACAAGAATATCTGTGATCATTATGTTGGCTTCTACAAAAAGGGTGTTTTGCACCGGGTTTGGAAAGACCTTTACGTCAATATCTTCCACATCATGTATGGCAGTGTCATCAGCTGTCATCGCCACGTTTACCCAAACAGGTTCACCGGAAATGTTGAAATTGCCCGTAGCTTCCAGATAGTCATTGTGGTGCACATGATAATCATATTGCCCTGCAGGCAGGTAACCTATTTCATATTCACCGGCGTTATAGCTGAAATTATTGACCGTAATGACCGCGTCATCAATAGTATGGTCGTTTTCATCTTTTACAGAAAAAGTGACCAAAAATGCTTCACCCATCATGCCCCAGGCATTGTAAACCGTCATATCATCTTCCACGGAAACGGTCCTGTTTGGATCTCCTGTCCATTCGCCATTATCCCAGCCGGCGTTAAGAAAATACTTGTACTCGTACTCACCTGATTCAAGGGAGAAGGTTTTAGTCCATATCATGGTTTCGCCCAGACGTGTCAAAAGCTGGTTGTCAGGATCAATGCCCGGCTCGGTCCAGAAACCTACAAAGGTGCCGGTTACATGCACCACGGTTGTTTCAGGATTGAAACCGGAAGCCCTATTCATATTGAGGTTTAGGGTGAGGCTATACAACTCAGGCAATTCTTCAATATCAGCCGCAAAGCGCGGGGTAATCTGCATATCATCGTTGAACTGGGTTACCACGCCGGTAAGGTTCAAAGATCCGTGAGGGATCTCCGTCCCTATGTAATTTTCATCCAGGAAAAGTGTTCTGAGCACAAAGGTGTTTGTTCCATTGGTTATGGTGTAGCTTTGTCCGCTGTTGAAAACCTCTCCTGCTTCAATACCTTCAAAAGAAATATTGCTGAATTTAATGAGTTTGGCCTGATCTTCAGAAGTTACTCCATCAAGGGTATAAAGTACCGGTTCTACCGGGCTGTTGCCCATTGCTTCAGGAGTGTTCAGGGTGGGAAGAAATCTTATCATATTATTCAGCACCTCGATTTGCCCTGACACGTTTGTAATTACATCGTACAGGTTGTAGCTGGTGGTAATGTTTCCCGGTGCATCGAATAGGTATATGGCTGCAGTTTCATCCTGTATGAACATCCGGTTGAGGTTTGGTCCTTTGTTGTTAGAATGGGATTCAAAAGCGATGGAATCCCATTTTCCAGCACCTTCATAAGCAGGCCCCGTTACATCATCAAAATAAAAGATGTTGTTTTCAGATGATAAAAAGTCCATAAAAATCACAATCTTGTCATACACGCCGGATTCAGCGCCGCTAAAATCATAAGTGAGCTCGACCCATTGTTCTGTATCATAAACATACTGCATTACTTCGGTCGCTATGTTGTGATCGGTTTTGTCCTCAAGCTTGAACAGCACTTCGCAAGCGATAGGTGACCAGATTTTAAACCGGAATACGTTGTGGCTGGAAAAATCAATTTTACCGTCCAGCTCGGCAGAAACATGGGCAATCGGATCAAATAAACGCTGCCATTCACCCACCATGCTGCTGTTGTTGATCCCTGAAGGATCAGGGTTTTCCACAATGGTTGGACCATTGGGCCACCCGCCGAAGGTTACATTTTGAATCTCTTCAAAATCGGAGTAAATAAAAGGATCATACGCTGATTGTTCGGGCATGGCCACGATGACTGCTTCACCCGTGTAGCGGTAGATGGTTTCGCCGGGGGGCATGGTGCGCAGCTCGGCCAGGGTAGGTATGTCTGATATATCGGAAAGCTCAAAATGGGCCGTTAATGAAACGTCTGAAGCAGGCATGGTTAGGATGGCCAGGGCTGAATCCGGATGATCGACATGATCGGTATCGCCAGTCCAGTTTACGAACATCCAATCCGGTTCAGCTATAGCAGAAATGGTTACTTGTGTATCAGCTTCATATTCACCTGCACCAGTAACCACTCCTGTACCGGGTGGATTAACATCCAGAGCAAGATTATAGGTGACCGGCGGTTCTGCCAGAACCAGGGTTATGGTGGTGCCTTCCTTTACAAGCAATGTATCCAGTTTTAAAGAAAGGTGGTCTTTCACCACAGTAATTTCATAATCCCCAAGAAAACCACGAACGAAAAACTCGCCCAGTTCGTTTGATAATCCTTCTTCTTCGGTCCACCACTGGTTGAACAACAGGTCGGTATAGGCAAAATAATTGGGCTTTTCCGTCCAGTCCGTTCTGAACATGGCTGCATTGGACAAATAGGCCGTAGCTTCCCAGAATCCCCAATGGG
>JAHYJD010000149.1 GCA_019429365.1 Bacteroidales bacterium
GGTAATGCCAGTGCCGGCAGCGTAGGTGGTGTTTTGATCTGTTGAAGTAATGGTAAAGTTCGGATAAGTACCCGTTACTGACGTAGCTCCTCCTCCCGTAATGCTTACCAACCGGTCGGGAGCGGTATTGGTAAAGGTATTATTGGCCAGCGAAATGCCGGTGCCTGCAGTATAGGCAATGCCGGGTGCGGTATTGGTAATGGTATTGTTGGGGCCGCTGATTGAAATGCCTGTTCCAGCTGAATAGGTTGTATTGGCAGAATTTATTGTAAAATTCGGATAGGTTCCTGAAACACTGGTAGCACCTGTTCCGGTAATGCTTACAAGCCTATCGGGAGCGGTATTGGTAAAGGTATTATTGGCCAGCGAAATGCCGGTGCCTGCAGTATAGGCAATACCAGGAGCGGTATTGGTAATGGTACTGCCGGAAATAGTAATACCCGTTCCACCAGTGTAGGCAATGCCCGGGGCGGTATTGGTAATGGTATTGTTCGGACCACTAATGGTAATGCCAGTGCCGGCAGCGTAGGTGGTGTTCTGATCGGTGGAAGTAATGGTAAAGTTCGGATAAGTTCCGGAAACCGAAGTAGCACCAGCTCCGGTAATGCTCACTAAACGGTCGGGGGCTGAGTTGGTAATGGTGTTATTGGCCAGCGAAATGCCGGTGCCTGCAGTATAGGCAATGCCGGGAGCGGTATTGGTAATGGTGCTTCCCGAAACCGAAATGCCGGTGCCACCAGTGTAGGCAATGCCCGGGGCGGTATTGGTAATGGTATTGTTCGGACCACTAATGGTAATGCCAGTGCCGGCAGCGTAGGTGGTATTCTGATCGGTGGAAGAAATGGTAAAGTTGGGATAGGTTCCCGAAACAGAAGTTGCACCTGTTCCGGTGAGACTCACTTCTTGATTGGGAGCGGTATTGGTAATAGTAGAACCCGAAATTGCGATACCGTTACCTCCAGTATAATTTATGCCCGGAGCGGTATTGGAAAAAGTGGTTCCGGTCAGTGAAAGTCCTGCGCCGGCCGAATATGCAATGCCGGGGGCGGTGTTGCTGATCACATTTTCGAGGCTGATGTCTATGCCACTGCCGGCAGAGTATGCCACGCCCTCACCCGAGGAACTGACCACAAAATTGGGATAAGTGCCGGAAACGGCAGTCCCGCCACCGCCGGTAATGTTAACAACCTGATCGGGCGCTGTATTACCTATTACCAGGTTGCCCGACTCATCCCCGGTTATAGAAATTCCTGTTCCTGCCGTGTAGATCACTCCACCTTCGGCCGCTGCCCTGGCAAAAAGGGCATAAGGCACCGAAAGCAACTCGGCGGCACCCATTTCAATAAAGTTATTTCCCCCCTGGGGGTCGAGCTCAATCTTTAAAAAATGGGCTGCTTCACCCCATTCAATTCCAGAAAAATCGCCGGCAAGCTGTTCGCCCTTTCCTATGGCCAGGTTTACCAAGCCATACTGGTTGGTTTCAACATGGTGGGTTTCGGTGTAAACAGCCGTTCCATTTCCCGATCCCTGGGTGATGCTGATGCGCAGTTTAACCCATTGACCTGAAATGATCGCGCCTCCCTCATGGCGAACAACTGCCTGATAGTTAAATGCCTGGGGCGGCTGAGCAAAGCTTGTAAATGCCATGAGCACTATTAGAAGTGACAAGTAAATTCTTTTCATTGTTTTGGGTTTTAAAAATTCAGTTATTATTCAATGAACTTGTTCTTTAATTTCGAAAAAGACTACTTCTTCACAATTTTATAAGTAGCCGTATTCCTGGCGTTTTGAATTACATGCAGAAAATAAACACCGGGCGGCAAGCCATATAAATTAAGTGAGGTATCGGGGCCTTCGGTCTGCTGCTCCATGTGTAGTTTCCCCCATAGGTCGTACAAAAGCAGACGGGCAACGCCCCCCTCTTCGTGAAAGCGCACCTGCAGCCAACCAGCTGTAGGGTTGGGGAAAACGTTTACATTTCCGGGGTGCAAACCAGGCGGAGTAATGTCGGTACTGATCAGGTCGAATTGCCCAAAACCCTGGGTAATGGTAAAATCATTGGAATACAATGTGAGTATGGCCAATTCGCCCAAATTCCATTGAATCGAATATCCACTGCTTTGTACAAAATCGCCCGAGGAACTTACTACGTCGGGCGAAAACACCTGGGCAGCTGAAAACAGCCTCCAAAGCATGAAAACAGACAGAATGAGTGCACGGATTTTCATCGGTTTATTTTATTGGTTTATCAATGGGCAAGGTATACAGACCGAACTTTTCCCGCAATAGGAAAATAAACTCAAAAATGGTAGGGAATTTTACTCAGATCAACGGCATTATTATACCTTTCATGGATGTTTCTATTAAACAGACGATTAACTCATATTTTTTTCTGAAAAAGCATACTTTTGGCTGGCTGTATTGTTATTTGAAAAATTTAACTATTTTTATCCAAAATTCGGTTCGGCAAGAAACATCCTCCTGGGATAACCTAAATCTTTTTCTATGATCAGAATAGCTATTTGTGATGATCATAGGCTTGTAAGGGAAGGCATAAAAGCCTTGCTTATTGGCGAAAATGATATCCAAATTGTGGGTGAGGCCTATAACGGGAAATCTCTTTTGGAGATGCTTCAGGGCACCAAACCCGATATCCTGCTGCTCGACATACGCTTGCCCGACAGCAATGGCCTGCAGCTTATTCCCAAAGTGCTGGAGCTTTCGCCCAATACCCGATTGCTGATGCTCAGCGCCGAAATGGAAGAAGAGTCCATTTTTGAGTCGGTAAACCTTGGCGCCCATGGCTTTCTGCACAAAGACGCCTCTGGCGAAGAAATGTTGCTGGCAATGAAAACCGTGGCAGATGGCGACCCCTATTTCGGACAACGCATTTCTCATATCATTTACAAGTCTTACAGCCGCTTGATCAAAGAGCCCAAGGTCGAAAGCAGGCCAGTTATTTCTGAAAGGGAGATAGAAATTATTGAACTGCTCGGCAAAGGCTGCAGCTGCAAAGAAGTGGCCAATCAGCTCTGCATCAGCCCCCGAACCGTGGAAAACCACAAAAACAATATTCTGCAAAAGCTTTCGCTGAAAAACACCATTGAACTGCTACGATATGCCATAAAACACAATATTGTCAGACTCTGATTTCCCAGCCCCCCTTTCTCTATTTCACCATCCTTTTGGGGTAAAAATGGTGAAAACTACTCATTGATTTTGAGTTAATCAACTCATGGTTTATTTTCCGAAGCTGCCTTAACTTAGCTCTATGGATGAGCTTAAGCAAAAAAAATCAGCTGTCGCCGACCTTATTCGCAAAGCAGAGAGTTTTATCTTCAGCAATAATGAAGATAGGGCCCTTGGTTTGCTGGCGCAAGCTTTTGAGATCAGCCAGGAAATCATGCTTAATTTCCCGGAAGAGGAACAGGCTGAGTTTGCCATAATCCGCATTAACGCTTTGAATGATCTTTGCCAAAAGCGCAAAGGTATCCTGCAGCAACCCATGAGCGAAGACCTTCCGCTAGTGGCCATTGCACTGTTAAACAAGATAAGGGCCCTGTTGCTGGCCAATGCCCGCGACAAGGCAATAAGCGAAATGAATTCCTTCCTGCAAAGGTTTCCTGATGCGATCAACAAAAAGGCTGATGTAGCTAGCCTTTGCAACCAACTGGGAATTCATTTTCAAAACCGAATGTAGCCAACCTTCATTTCAAAAAAGACATCATGAAAAAAGCTTTTTTATTTATTGCAGTTTTTGCCTTTTGCTTGCAGGCAGTTGCAGAACAGAACACTACTCCGGGCACGATCATTTTCTCAAAAGAGCCCATCGACCCGAAAAACCCTCAGAATCTTGTCAGCGATTTTAAAACCGGCGACTACATATATGGATGCGCTTACCTGCCCAAATCGTTCAGGCAGTTGGCCAATAACCCAAGCATGCGCAGCGGAGAGATTCTGATTTATTACAAACTGCCCTATTGGCAATCGAGCGGAGGTACCATCAGGGGAAGCGTGCTCGACCAGGATTATTTTCTGTTTGAATTTGCTCCGAATCCGGCTTTTTCCGATTCGTACGGCAATCCCGAAATTGAATACAAAAAATATCCGAACCCGGAAGCCTCTGGCGGCCCCATCAGGATTGCACACGAACTGAGCCAGCAAGAGCCCGACACCTATGAAATTGAAATCAAGCTAAACTTCAACTACCAGGATGTGGCTTTTGGAAAAATAAAGCTGTCGGGAGAAAATTTTGATTTTTATGCCGAGGTGCGCGATGGCCTAATAAAAGGTGCCGATGCCGGCGCAGCAGCAGGTGCCCGTATGCCGCAGGCCAAAATGCAAAACTCGGCGCTGGAATCGCAAATGCTCAGCGCATTCAAAAACTCAAACGACTGGAAAACCGGCCGCATAAAAGCAAAGGAAACCCTGCGCATCGTAATCATTGACGCCGACTGGACCATCAGGCGGCACGAACTCACCGGCAACATTCTGCACAGATACATAAGGGCAGCCATTGCCGTGAAGGACGCCGAAGGCAAATGCGGGTATTATCCCATCGTTACCTTTCAGCAAGACTATGCCGCTGGAAGCTACCAGCCGCTGAAATACGATGGGGCCAGCTCCCTGGTTCCGATGCAGTGCGAAAATGTGAACAAATAATTGGTTGGTAATTGTTTGGTTCG